>DASZGZ010000429.1:0-5203 GCA_035938355.1 Acidobacteriaceae bacterium | reverse complement strand
GGCCGCGCGTAGGATTCTGCCGTTTGTCTGGTCGGAAGCAGGCCTCCCGCAGATTCGCAGGCTGGTCGCCCGCCTCCAAAGCTGCGCATCCGATTCGCCTCAGGGAGAGTCCAGTGAACGCCATCCTCCTCCGCCTCGCCCGCACATTCTCCGTGCGCCTCGTCCTCGTCCTCGCCTGTGTCTTCACCTTCACTGCCGGCGCTCACGCTGCAGACCCTCCGATTCCCGCACAACATGTCCGCATCCACTACTTCAATCCGGACAACACCTATGCCGGCTGGACGGTCTACGCCTTCGGCGATACCACCGAAGACCAGAGCAACTTCAATGGCGGCCCCGTACAGGTCACTGGCATCGATGACTTCGGCGCCTACTTCGACGTCGGTATCACAGCGACCGCGCAGGACGTCGGCATCATCATCCACATGGGGAACCTGAAAGACCCCGGGCCCGACGAGCACATCGATCCCGCAACACAAGGGAACGAATACTGGCAGATCTCCGGACAGCTCGGCCTGAAGACCACGCGTCCCGTCATCCCCGTTGGCAACGGCACTCCCATTCCCGCAGGCCACGCCCGCATTCACTACTATCGCCCGGATGGCGATTTCGCCGGCTGGTCCCTCTATCCCTTCTTCGCCACCAGTGATCCAACCGGCACATTTTGTAGTACAGAAGATTACATATCCGGCTTTGACAGCTACGGTGCCTACTACGATGTCGGCATCGATCCCTCCCTCAACGGCGGCCAGCTTGGCTTCATCATTCACAACTGCGCCCTCAACGTGAAGGATCCCGGCCCCGACATGCACCTGCAGATCAACCAGTACAACGAAGCCTGGGTGATCTCCGGCGATCCGACTGTCTATCTCACGCAACCTACGGCGGCCCAGTTGCTGAACGCTGTCTTTGGCAAGGAGCAGGCATACTGGCTCGACAGTACTCACGTCCTCGTCAAGCCGCAGTACCTGCAAAGCGGCAACACCTACGCGCTCATCTATAGCCCCTCCGGCGGCCTGCAGGTCACGGATACGGGCGTCTCCGGCGGCACCAGCATCCCGCTCGCACCCGGCGGCACACTGACGCAGACTGAACTCACGCGCTATCCGCAACTCGCGGGCTACGCCGTACTCACCGTGCAGAGCACCCTACCTCGCAGCACACTGCTGACAGCCCTCCAAGGTCAGCTTGCCGTCGCCGTCACCGGCTCGGATGGCAAGCTCGTTTACGCCACGGGTGTGCAGCCTGCCGGCGCGATCGACGACCTCGAGTACTACCCCGGCACGCTCGGCGTCCTCTTCCACCACAGCGGCGTTCAATGGTCTGACTGGCCGGACGATGAAGACTACCCGGTCAAGCTGAAGCTGTGGGCGCCGACCGCTCAGAATGTGTCGCTGCTGCTTTTCGAGCACGAAGGCGACACAGCACCGCTCAAGACTCTGCCCATGCACGCGCACAACGGTGTCTGGGTTGCTGACGGCGACTCCTCCTGGCGTGACATGTACTACCTCTACGGTGTGCAGGTCTATGTGCCGACGGATCATGCAGTCGACACCAACGTCACCAGCGATCCCTATTCCATCGACATCGCGATCAACGGCACGAAGAGTCGCATCACCGATCTCGATTCCAACGAAACAAAACCGCCGGCGTGGGACTTCCAGTCGTCTCCCCCGCTGGGCAGCCTCAACGACCTCAGCATCTATGAGCTCCACATCCGCGACTTCAGCATCGGCGATCCCACAGTGCCCGTTGGGGACCGCGGCACCTATGATGCCTTCGCCGATTTCAATTCCAACGGCATGAGACACCTGCGCACGCTCGCCAACAGCGGTCTCAAGGCCATCCACATTCTTCCCTCCTTCCACATCGCCAGCATCAATGAGGACAAGAGCACCTGGCAGACCACCGGCGATCTGAGCGGCTTCCCGCCCGATGGGGAGCAACAGCAGGCCGCTGTCACCGCGATCCAGAGCGCCGACGGTTACAACTGGGGCTACGATCCCGTTCACTTCATGACGCCCCAGGGAAGCTACGCCATCAATCCCGACAATCGCGTGCGCGAATACCGCACCATGATTCAGGGACTGCACCGTACCCGCTTGCGCGTCATTCAGGATGTTGTCTTCAACCACACCAGCGCCGCCGGTGAGGCGACGAATTCGAATCTCGACGAGGTCGTACCGAACTACTACCATCGCCTCGATTCCGACGGAAACCTGCTCACCGGCTCTTGCTGTCCGGACACCGCCAGCGAGCACCGCATGATGGAGAAGCTGATGATCGACACGCTCGTGCTCAATGCGCGCGAGTACAAGATCGACGGCTTCCGCTTCGACATCATGAGCTTCCACTTCCTCTACAACATGCAGGACATCCTTGCCGCTTTGCAGGCGTTGACCCCGCTGCGCGATGGCGTGGATGGCTCGAAAATTTACATCTATGGCGAGGGCTTCAACTTCGGCGATACGGTGAGCAACGCGATCGGTCCCAACGCCGATCAGGTCAACCTCTACGGCTTTGGCATCGGCACCTTCAACGACCGCATCCGCGATGGCATCCGCGGCGGCAGTCCGTTTACCGACGAGCGCGTGCAGGGCTTCGCTACCGGCCTCGCCACCGACTCGAGCGACTTCACCAACCAGAGCAGCGCGCAAACCGATCAACTCAACACGCTGCTCCACAATGCGGACTGGATTCGCGTCGGCCTGACTGGCAATCTGCGCGACTACCTGCTCACCGACATGACCGGCACCACCGTCAAAGGCTCGCAGATCGACTACAACGGACAGCCCACCGGCTACACCGCAACACCCGTCGAAGCGGTGAACTACTGCTCCGTTCACGACAACCAGGACCTCTTCGACGCGGTGCAATTGAAAGCGAGCGCCGCGGACTCGAGCGCCACACGCGCGCGCCGTCAGGTGCTCGCGATGGGGCTCGTCGCCCTCGGCCAGGGTGTTCCCTTCTTCCTTGCCGGCGACGACCTGCTTCGATCCAAGGACATGGACCAGAACAGCTACGACTCCGGCGATTGGTTCAACAAAATCGACTGGAGCGGCACCGGCGACAACTGGGGCATCGGCCTGCCCATCGCCAGCCAGAACCAGGGACAGTGGCCGCTCATGCAGCCTCTGCTCGCCAATGCTTCGCTCAAGCCAACTCCGGGCGAACTCAACTACACCACGAGCGCCTTCCAGGACCTGCTGAACATCCGCTACAGCAGTGGCCTTTTCCGCATGAAGACCTTCGCGGAAGTGCAGCAGAACCTCACCTTCCTCAATAGCGGCCAGAACCAGACGCCCGGTGTGATTGCCATGCTGCTCCGGGCCAATGGCGGCAACTATGGCCCGTATCGCAAGATCCTCGTCGTCTTCAACGGCACCACCGCCAGCACCTCCATCTCCAATCCATCGCTCGAAGGCGCGCACTTCCAATTGCACCCCGTCCAACGCGGCTCGACAGACGCTGCGACGCGCCAGTCCACCTTCCAACCATCCTCGGGCACAGCTACCGTGCCCGCGCTGACGATCGCTGTCTTCGTCAGCGAGCAGAACTAGAACAACGGGCGGGGAACGGCTCTCATCAGTTCGGCGTCTTCCTCGCCCCTGCTATTTGCTGCGGCGGTGTCGCGCGGTCCTCCGCGAGCGACCAAGGGAAGCGAGCTCACCTTACGCGCCGCAGGCGCCTTTGCCGGGACGGCCAGTCCCGTACACTCGTTGGCGAGACCACCCGCCATGGACATCCGCCTCGCCAAGGAAGCCGACATCCCCGCCATCCTCACCCTGATCCACGCCCTCGCTGCATACGAGCGCGAACCAGATGCGGTCCAGATCGGCGAGGCCGAGCTCCGCCGCGACGGCTTCGGGCGACAACCGCTTTTCGAATGCCTCATCGCGGACGACGAGGGCGAAGCTGCGGGCTTCGCGCTCTACTTCCCCATCTATTCCACCTGGCGCGGTCCCAGCATTCATCTGGAAGATCTCTTCGTGCAGCCCTCGCATCGCGGCCGTGGTATCGGCAAGGCGCTTCTCGCCTACGTTGCCGCCATCGCCATGGAGCGCGGCTGCGCCCGCATGCAGTGGGATGTCCTCGACTGGAACACCCCCGCCATCGACTTCTATCGCAGCTGCGGCGCCGTCATGCTGGAGCCCTGGCGCATCATGCGTGTGACCGGCGCCGCGCTCGCCCGGCTGGCAAGGGCACCCGAACCGCGCACGTAAGCGATTACACTGTGAAGCGTTCGTGATTCTCTCCCCAGGAGAACGATCCGTGTCCCTGCGCTCTGTAGTTGCCGCCGCCGCTCTTGCCCCGCTCCTCGTCGCACCAGCACTCCACGCGCAAAGTATCGAGTTTCGCCCCGACGCAAAGCTCTGGATCATCCAGGCCGGCGACTTCACCTACGCCATGGGCGTCGATGAGCGCAACTGGCTGCAATCGCTCTACTGGGGACCGCGCATCGATCGTGCAGAGGACATCCATACCGCGCATAGCCTGCCGGAGCGCGCTGCGTTCGATCTCCCGAGCACGACGACGCCCCAGGAATACGCCGCGTGGGGCGCCGGCCTCTACACCGAGCCCGACCTGAAGGCCACCTTCGCCAGCGGCAACCGCGACGTCGTCCTCGAATACGTTGACCAGCACCAGACGCACGACGCCAACAGTCAGACGCTTGACATCACCATGCGCGACATCAAGCAGCCGCTCGTCGTGCACCTCTTCTATCGCGTCTACACCGGGCAGAGCGTGCTCGAGCGTTGGTCCACCATCGACAACCAGACGAAAGAGGATGTCGTCCTCGAAGACGCCGCCAGCGCCACCTGGAGCCTTCCCAACCTCGAGAATCGCAACTACCGCGCCCACTGGCTCACCGGCCGCTGGGCCGGCGAGTGGCAACTGCAATCAGCGTCTCTCGATGTCGGCAGCCAGGTCATCGAAAGCCGCCGCGGCTCGACCGGTGCTCAGGCCAATCCCTGGTTCGCGCTCGAGGGTCCCGACGCCGCGGACGAAGAGCACGGCCCCGTCTACTTCGGTGAGCTCGGCTGGAGCGGAAGCTGGCGCATCACCATGGAGCAGAGCTCCTTCCACCAGGTTCGTATCACCGGCGGTTACAATCCCTTCGACTTCGGCTACCGCCTCGCGCCCGGCGAATCACTCACCACGCCACCCTTCTACGGTGGCTTTACTGATGGCGGCATGGGCG
>DASZGZ010000428.1:0-9069 GCA_035938355.1 Acidobacteriaceae bacterium | reverse complement strand
CGCGCGAGGATGGCGAAGTGGCGATCGGGATCATGATCGGTGAGCGATTTATTGGAGAGCAGCGGCTGCGCGCTGAGAGGGAGCCACACGTCAGGGCTCTCGTCGATCCGGCTTCCGAAGAAGCTCTGCGGCATGATGCCGACAATGACGAATGGCTTGCCCTGGATGGTGAGGATGGAGCCCAGGATGGTCGGCGAGTTGGCGAAGGCGCGGGTCCAGAGGCGATGGCTGAGCACGACCGGCACACCGGTGGCGCTGGAGTGCTCGTCTGCCGGGCCGAGAGCGCGGCCGATGTCGGGCCCGGCGCCGAGCATGTAGAAGTAGTTGCCGGAGACCATCTGGGCGAGGATGGGCCGGACATCGTCGCGCGTGCCCTTGGGCAGGGTGACTGCGGCATCGATGCTGCCCTCTACGGCGACCTCGCTCAGCGTGTGCATGGAGCGCATCGCGTCGTAGAGGCTGTAGGGAAACCACTCCCATGAGGTCACAGGAGGATGCCGCTCGAGGGCGCGCACCAGTGTCTCCGGATGCGGAACGTCGAGTGGATGGAGCAGGAAGCGATCGAGCGCGGCAGAGAGCAGCGTGGCAGCGCCGAGCCCGAAGGAGAGCAGCAGAACGATGGTGAGGTTGGCTGCGCGGTTGTTGCGGGTAAGCAGGGGCCGGAAGACTCGCGTCATGCTGCCTCACGTGGAATGGTTTCGCCTCGAAGCCAAGGGTACAGCGGCCATCGAATAGACGGCCGCGATGCCGTACGGTGATCGACGATGTTCGTCTTTCACGCAATCGCGCCGCGCCCGCTTGACGCGTATGGGACACGGCGATAAGTTGAAGGTACACGGGAAAGGAGGATGATCCAGCGAATGAAAACTTCTGACGGTAGTTGTTCGATCACAGTACGTGAGGTGACTGAGGCTTAGGGCGTTCATGCTCTAGACCTGGCGAATACAGACGCTTTTCGCTGAGGCCCACTTCATAGCCCGCGTCTGCCAGATTGGGAGGCAGGCGGGTGAAATTGAGAAGCGTGCACGCCTCAGGTCAACTCCAACAGATCACCGGGAGAGGCCCGCATCCACACTGGCTGCGGGCCTTTCTCTTTCTAGCGATAGACTAGAGCACATGGAACCACTGGTGATTGCGGGGCGTGCCTTTCAGTCGCGACTGATCGTCGGCACGGGCAAATACAAGGACGGCGCGGAGACGCAGCGAGCCATCGAGGCCTCTGGCGCAGAGATGGTGACCGTGGCGGTGCGCCGGGTGAACCTGGACCGCACCAAGGAATCGCTGCTGGACTTCATCGATCCACAGCGCTACTTTCTGCTGCCCAACACGGCGGGCTGCTACACGGCGGATGAGGCGATCCGCGCGGCGCGGCTGGGGCGTGAGGTGGGACTGTCGGACTGGGTAAAGATCGAGGTGATTGGCGACCAGGCCACGCTCTACCCCGATGTGCAGGCGACGCTCGAAGCAACACGCGTGCTGGCGAAGGAAGGTTTCACCGTGCTGCCCTACACCTCCGACGACATCGTGTACGCGAAGCGGCTGGTGGATGCTGGCGCGGCGGCCGTGATGCCGCTGGCCGCGCCGATCGGCAGCGGTATGGGGCTGCAGAACACGGCGACCCTGCGCATTCTGCGCGAAATGATCACAGAGGTGCCCCTGATCGTCGATGCCGGCATCGGTTCGGCGGCTGAGGCGGCGATGGCGATGGAGATGGGCGCGGACGCGGTGCTGATCAACTCAGCCATTGCGGCTGCGAAGAACCCGGTGCTGATGGCCGAGGCGATGCAGCACGCGGTGCTGGCGGGGCGGCAGAGCTTTGTGGCGGGACGCATGCCGCGCAAGCTCTATGCGACGGCCAGTTCGCCGGTTGAGGGTGTGTCGCGGGTCATTTAGACGCCGTGAGAACCGTCACACTCACTGCCCGTTGACTGCTCCTACGCGTTAGACTTCCACACATGCGGGTCTTCGGGATTGACTGCGGCACGGAATGCACCGGCTACGGCGTGGTGGAGATGGAAGAATCTGCGCGCACACCCCGGCTGCGGGCGATTGCCGCCGGAGGGATCATGCTCTCGAAGAAGGAGACGCTGCCCACCCGGCTCGCGCGGGTCTATGCCGAGCTGACCGCCCTGATTGCCCTGCACGCGCCGGCAGTGGTTGCGATCGAAGATGTCTTCTTTTCGGCAAATGCGAAGTCAGCCTTGAAGCTGGGGCAGGTGCGTGGCGTGGCGCTGCTGGCTGCGGCGAACATGGGGCTGCCCGTTGCCGAGTACGCCCCGTTGAGCGTGAAGTCGTCCGTGGTGGGTTATGGGCTAGCGAAGAAGGAGCAGGTGCAGTTCATGGTGGCGCGGCTGCTGGAGCTAGAACGGGAGCCCGAGCCCGCAGACGCTGCCGATGCACTCGCGATTGCGATCTGCCACATCCACACTGCGCAGACACTGGCGCAACAGGGCATCTCTGCCGCGATTGCGGCGCCGTCAGCGACTGCGGCGATGAGGACTCGATAGATGCGGGCTGCGCGCTTCGTGCTTTCCGGGCTAGCACTTTTTCTATGCGCGGCGGCGCATGCGCAGCCTCCGGCGACGGTGACCTTCCACTTTGAAGATGCACGGATGCAGCCGGCGAAGTACACCATCACAGTTCATGAAGACGGGACAGGCCGCTTTCAGGCGGAGGCCGGCTCAAGCAGTCCCGATGACACGGCGGCGTTGCCCAGCGAAGGACAGGACCGGCCGATCCAGATAACGGCGCCGACCACGCAGCGAATCTTTGCCACCGCGCGAGCGAAGAAGTTCTTCGCCATCGCCTGCGATGCTGGCGATGCGCACTTGGCCTTCACCGGCAAAAAGGAATTGGGATACCAAGGTGCGGACGGTCACGGCGGCTGCTCCTACAATTACAGCAAAGACCCTAAGATTGATTGGCTTACAACGGAAATGCAAGGCATTGCTGCAACTCTGGAAGCGGGCCGCCGGCTGGAGATTGAGCACGAGCATGGCCGCCTCAGCCTGGATGCCGAGCTGGAAACGCTGGAGGGCATGGCCCAAAACGGGCAGGCGCTGGAGCTCGGGAATATCGCGCCACAGTTGCTCGCCATCGTGAAGGATGACGCCGTGCTGCAACGCGCGCAGAAGCGGGCACGCCACCTGTTGGCCATCATCGACGCCGGCGGCATCGTGACCAAGTAGCGAGCTTCCCGCGAGCAGCAGTGGTCGGCGACTGCCCGATCTTAGGACATACGTTCTGGGCCATACGTTTTGGACTCCAGCGTCTGCGACCTTCTGTAAGATTGCGTGTTCTAACCAGTAGAGCCACCGAGCCGGTCCCGTCGGGTTACGACAATGGCCTCTGAGCTCCAAGGAGGTGGGCCCATGCGAGCACACCGATTGGCGGTTGCATTTCTTGCTTTGGCAGTGGGCGCAGGTACGCTCCTGGCGCAGGCGCCGGACACGACTGCTGTGGTGCGGCTGAGCTATGTGCAGGGCGGGGTAAAGATCCTCGAAGGTGGCACGACGCGGTTCGACCAGGCACAGGCCAACATGCCGCTGCTTGCCGGGTATACGCTGGCGACCGGACAGGATGGCCAGGCCGAGGTGGAGTTTACCGACGGCAGCGTGGCGCGCGTGACGCCGAACAGCCAGCTCCACCTCGATCAGTTGCCGGGCGCTGACGCCCGCGCCGAGGTGACGGAGGTGACGATGCTCTCCGGCCTCGGCTACTTCGAACTCAACACCGCGAATGGCCAGCGCTTCGTAGTTCACTTCAATGCCGCCCAGGCGCGACCGGTGACCAATTCAATCTTTCGCATCAATCTGGACAACGCGCCGGACCTCTCGGTTTTCACCGGGACGGTGCGCGCCACCGTAAGTGGAGCCTTCGACCAGACGGTCGAGGAGGGCGGCAGCGTGCACTTCGATGCCAACGACGCTTCGAACGTGACGACGGCATCCATCCAGGGCGACACCTGGGACCAGTGGAACCAGGACCGCGACAGTCAGATCGCGCAACAGGCGCAACAGCAGACCAGCGCACGCGAAACCAGCGGCGCTACAAACGAACCCGGCTGGGATGATCTGGACGCCAACGGCGATTGGTATCCAGTCGAGGGCTATGGCAATGTGTGGGTACCGAACGATGAGCCGGAGGGCTGGGACCCTTACGGGAATGGCTATTGGGCGAACTATCCGGGATGGGGCTACACCTGGATCTCGGGCTATCCCTGGGGATGGCTCCCGTATCACTGCGGCGCATGGAATTACTGGGACAGCATGGGCTGGGGCTGGGTGCCCGGACAGTGCGGACTCGGCTGGCAGCCAATCGTCACCATCTGGAACGCGCCGCGCGGCTACCGTCCGCCACCGCGCCCAATTCCCGGCGGACACATCGGTCCGCCCAGCAGGCAACTGCTGGCAGTGAATCACGGACCGGCGTTGCCGAACGGGGGCGTCACCAACCATCACACCCAGCCGGTGCGGGTTGAGGGCCAGCGCGTGGAACCATTGCCGGTGCTTGAGCATCCCGTTGGGCGGCTTTCCTACCAGGGAGCAGGAACGCACACCATGCCGGTGGGCCGGAGCTATGGCTTCACTGGCAATGGGGGCAGCAGCGGGCGCCCGGTGCCCCCGAATGCGACCTCCGGAACGCAGCCGCCTGTAGCCGGAACGCCGCGGCCAGTCTTCCGGCCGTCGACGCCGGTGGAGGGACTACGGCCCGTGATGCCAGCGCCGCAACGCATTACGCCGCCGGTGTATACACCACCGGCAAGGACCTACTCCCCGCCACCCGCGCCTCGCAACTACTCGCCACCGCCCGCACCGCGCGTGTCAGCACCACCGGCCAGCGCGCCGCACCCGAGCGCGGGGCCCGGCGGACGTCACTGACGAGTACCGAAGATGCGGCGAGGATCGCTCCTCGCCGCTTTTGTTTTCAGGGCGTGCGGAGTGCGCGGAAGACTGCGGCCATCCGGGACAGATCGACGGCTTCCGCGCGCACGTTTGCGTCGAGGCCGGCGGCAGTAAAGGCCGCGGCGATGGGGGCTGAATCAAAGCCGGCATTGCGCAGGTTGTTGGACCATGTCTTGCGCTTCTGAGCGAAGCTGGCGCGCAGGAATGGCACAAATCGGTCGGCCGTTATCCCGAGTTCCTCGAAGCGCGGGCGGATACGGAATCGGAAGATGCTGGAGTGGACCTCCGGAGGGGGTGCGAAGGCGCTGGGCGGAAGGGTGAATAGCAACTGAAGATCGCCGTAAAGCTGCATGGTGGCGCTAAGCACACCGTAATCGCGGCTTCCAGGGGCCGCAGTGACGCGCTCGGCAACCTCACGCTGCACCATGAGTACAGCACGGTCGATGGCGGCATGGTGTGCGATGAGGTGAAGCAGGATATCCGAGGTGATGTAGTAGGGCAGATTGCCGACGACGGCGAGCTTGCGGCGTTGCTCCCGGGCAAGCGCGGTGAGATCGATGGCCAGGATGTCGCCGTGGCGTACTTCTACGCTGGGTTTGGCTGTGAATTCAGCGGCGAGCGCAGCGGCCAATGCAGGGTCAAACTCGATCAGTGAGAGGTGCTCGGCGGCCGGTGCGAGCAGGCGCGTGATCGCGCCGTGTCCCGGACCGATCTCGAGGACCGAATCCTGTGTAATGTTGCCGAGCGCGGCGACGACGCGCTGGCAGGCATCTGCATCTACTAGGAAGTTCTGACCGAGCCTGGGTTTCTTCTGCATTTGTGGTGGACGCGCGGAGAGCGGATAGAATCACTTCGAGCTTAAAGCAGCGCGAGGCCATCGTATTGGCGTAACTCGCAGCGTCGTAGAGGGGCGGAGCAGGAATGCATATTGCGTATGCGGCCTCCGAATGCGTGCCATTCGCGAAGACAGGCGGACTGGCCGATGTTGTCGGAGCGTTGCCGCGAGAATTCGCGCGGCAGGGACACCAGGTGACGGTGTACCTGCCGTACTACCGCCAGGTGCAGAAGCACATGACGGAACGTCGCATCGCCATCCCCAGCATCACTATCCCATTCCACGGCTATAACCGCTTCGTGACCGTGCTGGATGGCGGCGTTCGCAACGGCGTGCAGTTCTACTTCTTCGACTGCCCGGAGCTCTTCGATCGCGAGGGGCTATACGGAGTGCAGGGCAGCGAATACAGCGACAACGGAGAGCGCTTCGGACTCTACTGCCGCACAGTGATTGAAGCGGCGAAGCAGCTCGGCATTCCGGACCTCTTCCACGTGCACGACTGGCATGCCTCATTGGTGCCGGTGATGTTGCGGACGCTCTACTACTTCGATCCGGTGATGCGCAATGTGCCCTGCCTGCTGACGATCCACAATGCTGGCCATCAGGGGCTCTTTCCCGCGCAGATTGTTGAACGGCTTGATCTGCCGCCGGAGGTGTTCACCGTCGATGGCCTCGAGTTCTACGGACAGGCGAACTTCCTCAAGGGCGGCATCATCTATTCGGACACACTGAGCACGGTGAGTCCGCGCTACGCGCAGGAAATCCAGACGCGCGAAATGGGAGCCGGCCTCGAGGGCGTGCTACAGAAACGCTCTGCAGATTTGAAGGGCATCCTGAATGGTGTGGACTATGACGAGTGGAACCCGGCGACAGACGGCAAGATCGCCGCTCACTACACGCCGGAGCGGATGCAGGGGAAGCGCGACTGCCGTCGCGACCTGATGCACGCCTTCGGCCTGAAGAGCGGTGACAATACGCCGGTGTTAGGCATCATCTCCTGGCTATCGACACAAAAGGGTTTCGACCTGCTGGCGGAGATTATGTCGGAGCTGATGACGCGCGACCTGGTGCTGGTAGTGCTGGGCACCGGCGAGGCGTATTACGAGGGGTTGATGCGTTCGTTCGCCGAGCGCTATTCGGGGCGCGTCGCGGTGAAGGTAGCGTATGACGACACGATGGCGCACAAGATTGAGGCGGGTGCGGATATCTTTCTTATGCCGTCCCGATATGAGCCATGCGGGCTGAGCCAGATCTACAGCCTGAAGTACGGGACAGTGCCGGTAGTGCATGCTACGGGCGGGCTGGACGACACGATTGAGGAATGGGACCCCGCAGCGCAGACCGGGACAGGCTTCAAGTTCTACCCCTACGATCCGGGCGCCTTCATGGCAGCGCTGGACCGCTCATTCGCCGTCTTTGCGGACAAGACTGCTTGGCAGAGATTGCAGCGGAATGGGATGGCGAAGGATTATTCCTGGCGAGAGCCTGCGGGCGAGTACCTGCGGCTATATGAAGAGTGCGTGCGGCGACGGTCGTAGATAACAGAGACCCGGCGGCTGGGTTCTTTCCCAAAATGGGAATCCTGAGGGTGCGTCTATCTCTGGCGGCTGGTCTGGGGCATCGCTCCGGTCACCAGAGCCAGGTGGCGCGGTGTTTGCGGCTGCCGGCGGCGCGAACCCACGCGGAAGCCGCCCTGCGTATAGCAGCGGCAGGCATCCAGGCAGTTCGTGCAGAAGTCGTGCCGGCATTCGTTGCAGCGCAGCAGGTTCTTGCGGCTGAGGCTCTTCTTGCAGTGGTGGCAGATGGAGACGTTGCGACCCTTTATCAAGTGCAGCTTGCCCCGGTCGACGAGCGGTGCTTCGCGGGTTAGATCCAGAGAAATCATGGCAAGTCCATTGAAACGTGGAAGTTGCTAACTGTCGCTTCCACCTAGGTTGCTCTTGTTCATCCCACAAACGCAGCATTACGGAGGTCAACTTTTTGTGCGATCGTGCTCTTGCCAGCCGGCCTCGGAGGACTTAGAGGGCATCCAACCCCCAGCAAGAGGAGGTTCGAATGCAGGTGAAATGTACCCATCCGCAGTGCATGTGTGCTGTTCCGGATGGGCAAGAATACTGCGGCGAATGGTGTGAGAAGCATGCGCGGGAAGAACTCCCGCCCTGCCGCTGCGGTCATGCGGTCTGCGAGCAGATTTACAAGCGAGAGGTTCCCCGCTCTACAGCCTCGACTTCCGTTTGAAGAAGTAAAAGAGCGGTATGCCGCCTAGGATGATGGCGGTACCGAGCAGGGAACTGCGCAGGTTGCTCTGGTAGCTATACACGAGCAGCACTGCCGCGGCAGCGATGAAGAGCGCCGGCAGCACAGGATAACCCCACATGCGGAAGGTTGCGGCGCTCTCCGCGGTCGCACGGCGACGATGCACGAAGATGGTGCTGGACGCGATCATGTAGAAGAGCCATTCGGCAAAGATTGCCAGTTCGAAGAGCTGCTGAAAGCGACCCACGGCCAGTAGCAGCAGCGTGCTCAGCGAGGCTTGCAGCACGAGCGACGGCCCGGGCGTTCCATAGCGTGGGCTCAACTCAGCGACCTTCGAGAAAAAGAGACCATCGCGCGCCGCGGCGAACGGGATGCGCGCGCCGGACATGATGGTGCCGTTGAGCGTGACGAAGATGCTGAGCGCCATGCCTGCCGTGACGAGTGTGGCGCCCGTTGCGCCGAGCACGATGCTTACCGCTGCGACTGCGGGGCGCGGCGATGCGGCGACTACGACTGCCGGCAGCATGTATTGGATGGCCGCGTTAACCGAGATATAGAGGAAGCCCACGATGCCGACGCCGAAGAGCAGCGCCAGCGGAACATTGCGCTCCGGGTTGCGGACCTCGCCGGCAACCATGTTGAGATCATTCCAGCCGTCATAGGCCCAAAGCGCCGCGATGAGCGCGACCATGAAGCCGGCGAAGCCACCCTCTGCGCCGGGAAAGACCGTAGCGAAGTTCGCCACGCGGCCGTGCGCGCTGGCAAAGCAGGTGATGGCGATGACCAGCACAAGCAGCACCTTTAGCCACGTGAAGACCAGCTGGAAGTTCGCAGCGCGACGGATGCCGATGTAGTTGAGGCCGGTCATGAGCCAGGTCATCGCAATCGCGAAGAGCTGCGACCAGGCGAGCGGGATGGGCGCGGCGATGGCGGTGTGATCAAGCCATTTGAGCGCGGGGAAGAGGGCGAGTGTGCGGGCGAGCCCGATGGTGACGGTGGCGATGGACGCTGGTTTGGCGACGGCGAACCAGGTCCACATATAGAGGAAGGCGGGCAGATCGCCGTAAGCGCGGC
>DASZGZ010000427.1:0-4311 GCA_035938355.1 Acidobacteriaceae bacterium | reverse complement strand
CTCTGCGCCTCCACCAGCGACGGCTCGTATCCCGTGTAGCGGCTATCCAGCCGGCCCACATTCAGGTGCTCGTCGCGCAACAACTCCTTGGTAAAGTGCGGCTCGTCCACCCGCAGATTGCTCAGGTCGATGTAGTGAGCGCTGAGGCCGGTGAACTTCGCAAGGCCGGCGACTACCTGCGCACGATCGGCCGCGCTCAGGCGATCGCCTTTTGCCAGCGCATCGGCGTATGGGCCGTCAGCGAAGGCCTCCGCCTGTCGCAGCGCGGACTGCAGATCGCCCTGCAGCGATGGGTCGAGTTTCTTGTGATACCACGCTGTCGCCGTGTAAGTCGGCAGGAACAGGACGTATGGCAGATCGTTGCCGGTCGCGAACTCCAGCGTCTCAAAGTTCAGCACGGTCGACATCAGCACGACTCCGTTGAATGCGACGCCGTATTTCTGCAGCATGTATCCGGAGAGTGCAGAGGCACGCGTGGTGCCGTAGCTTTCACCGACCAGGAAGAGCGGCGAGTTCCACCGCTCGTACCGGTCCAGATAGAGCCGGATGAACTTGCCGACAGCCGCGGTATCGCCCCTGAGGCCGAGATAGTTCTTCAGCAGCTCCGGCTTGGTCACGCGGCTGTAGCCTGTGCCCACCGGGTCGATGAAGACGAGGTCGGTCTGCGTCAGCCACGTATTCTCGTTGTCCTCCACCTGGTAGGGAGGCGCAGGCATGGTGCCGTCGGGCTGCTGCATGTGCACGGTACGCGGTCCAATCGCCCCCAGATGCAGCCACACCGAGGCCGATCCCGGCCCACCGTTGAAGGCGAACATCAGCGGGCGCTTGCCTTCGTGCTTCGTATCCGGCTGGTCGAGAGTGTAGGCCATGAAGAAGATATTGGCCTCGACCTCGCCCTTGTCGTTCTTCAGCGGCATCATGCCGGAGGTGGCCGTGTAATTCAGCGTCTGCCCATTGACGTGTAGCGTGTGATGCGTCTGCACCGGCGGCACTTCGGCCTGCGGCTTGTTCTCGACTGCCTTCTCCGGCGCCGGCTTTTCCTGAGTTGGCTTGGACGCTTCCTGATGTTGGGTGTCCTGGTGTTGGGCGAGCAGAGGGGCAACGGAGAGCAGGCAGCAGAAGGCAGAACAGAGCAGGCGACGATTCAGACAATTCAAAGGGCAGGACCTCCCGCCGTGTTGCATTTTTGGCACGACTGTGGACTGCGGAGCCTTACTCGGTGTAGCTTTTCCGTCAGAAAAAGCCACAACAACAATCGTTGGACAGCCGCCACCAATAGCGAAAATGCTATAGCGGATGACTCTTTGTACAGCATCCAGTGCGGCTGCGAAAGCAGCAGGCCTCAGTATCCTTCTGTCACCACGTGGGCTAGGGGCTCGCCTGCAAGGTAGCGGCGGCACTGATCGCCGATAAGCAGCATCACGCGGTCCATCATGCCCGGACTGGAGCCCGCGATATGCGGTGTGATTAGCAGATTGGGCGCAGACCAAAGCGGATGCCCCGGCGGCAGGGGCTCAGGGTCGGTGACGTCCACGGCGGCCTGAATCCTGCCAGCGTTGAGCGCTTCGACCAGCGCATCCGTATCGACAACCGGCCCGCGCGCCGCATTCACCAGCAGGGCTCCGTGCTTCATCTTCCCGAGGCGCTTGCCGTTGATGAATCCGCGTGTCTGATCCGTGAGCGGCACCAGCAGGACCACAATGTCAGCCCGCGGCAATAGATCGTCAAGCCGCTCCACCGGTTCCACGCCGTCGCGGTCCCGGCGTCCAATGCGCAGCATCTTTACGTCAAACGGCCGCAGCCGCTCTTCGGTGGCGCGGCCAATCGAGCCATAGCCGACAATCAACACCGTCTTGCCCGTGAGCTCATCCTCGAGCGCGGACGGATGCATTGGCTTTTCGCCGGGATGCGTCCCCAGGTAAAGCGCCTCCGCCCCGATCCGCTGCTTCCAGTCACCGGTGGCCTGCATACGCACGTAAAACGGGATGTATTTGAGCGAGGCGAGAATGGCGGTGAGGATCCACTCTGCCACGGGAATATCGTGCACGCCCTGCGCGTCACACAGCGTGGCGCCCGCGGGCACGAGAGAGAGAAAGGCGTCCACACCCGCGTATTGCGACTGCACCACGTGCACGCTCCTGATGTGCGCACGAGCCGCTGCCGCCTGCTTTGGATTGAGCGGCAACACCCACATATCGAGGTGAAGCTCGCCTTTCAGGTCTTTCCCGATGCGCGTGACGTCGACGCCTTCGGGGAGATAGCGAAACAGAGATGGATCGATCTCCTCAGGAAGCCCGAGGTGCATGTATCTTTAGTCCTTAGTCCTTTTGATGAAAGATGGCGCCGTTCACGTCCGGCCAGAATTCATTCATGGAGTAAACAGCACCATCAATGATCACATTGGTGAGCCAGCGCTGCCCGACTTTCGTCCAGGTTTGGTAAACCGAAGGATAATACGCAGCCGAAATCCCTGACGCGATGCCCGCACCCACAACTTCGGAGTAGTTCGGCGCCCGGCTGCTGTCATCGTTCCGCGTGACCAGGACGCGCGTGAACGCATAGGCCTCGCGCTTGAAGATGTTGCCGTGGCCCAGCGTGTAGTAGCGGCTGTCCTGGTGCAGCGCGACGGGCAGGATGGCTTGGACCCAGAGGTTCTCGTCCGTCGAATCGGCAAAGGTGTGCCAGAAGTATCGGCCATAACCCGCCGCCCCCTGGCGAAACTCCGGGTAAGAATTCTGCGCCTGGGCCACGCCGGCCTGTCCGGCGACAAAGATAATTCCCGAGTAGTCGAAGCTCTGAAGCGCCGCCGTCTTGAACTTCTCCTTCGCCGTCTCGGGCGGCAGTTTCTGATCGGCGTTCACCGAGCGGAAGTTCGGAACGATGAATAGAATGCGCTTGGTCTGCTGCTTGCCCTGATTGCTGGGCGTCGGCGTCGCTTCCGTCTTCGCAGCAGTCGAGGCGCCTGGTGGCGCCTGGGTCTGCGTCTGCGGCAACGGCGCGTCCGGCAAAACGGCGGCAGAGGCGGAGATTCCGGGCGCAGCAGGATCGGATAGGCCCCTGGCAAGGGACGGCGCGACCGTACACGCGCAGACGAGGATCGCGGCCGTCAAACAGCGTTGTTTGAACATATGCGGGTAAGATTCCGTCCCAGCCTGTGCGGCTGCAAAAAGATTACTTTGTTGTCTGACGATGGCCGAGGGCATTTCGTTTCATAAGCAGCAGTTACATCAGTCGACGCAGTGCTTCGAGGCCCTGCTGAATCATCCCCATGGAAGTCGAATAGCTGAAGCGCACGTGCCCTTCCCCATGGCTGCCGAAGACCGCGCCCGGAATAGTGGCAACGTGTGCCTTTTCCAGTAGCAGAGCAGCCGCCTGGCGGCTGTCGCCCGAAAGCCGGGTGACCGACGGAAACGCGTAGAAGGCCCCGGCCGGCACTTCGCACTCGAAGCCCATCGCATTGAGCCCCCCCACCAACGCATCGCGCCGTTCGCGATACTCCGCAAGCCGCCTCTGACGGAACTCCGGGCTCAGCCCTAAAGCCTCGACGGCGGCCCACTGCACCATCGTCGGCACGCCATTCGTGGAGTACAGCACCAGCTTGCGCATCGCGGTCATCAGGGGCTCATGCGCGACCGCGTAGCCGATGCGCCAGCCCGTCATCGCGTAGCTCTTGGAGAAGGTATAGCTCGAGATGGTGCGCTCGGCCATCCCCGGCAGCGAAGCGATGGAGACGTGCTCGCCGTCATAGACAAGGTCCTCGTACGCCTCGTCGGCAATCACGATCAGATCATGGCGCTGGGCGAACGCCGCTACTTCTTCCGCCTCCGCGCGCGTAAAGACCACACCGCTCGGGTTTTGCGGCGTGTTGTAGTAGATGGCGCGCGTCTCCGGCGTGGTGAGCTGTTCGAGCGCCGCTGTAATGCCGGATCGACGCGCCTCCGAAGTCGGCACGTATACCGGCCGCGCCTCGGCGCCGCGGATCATATCGGCAATCGGCGTCCAATAGGGCGAGAACAGCAGGCAATCGCTGCCTGGATCCAACACCGCGTGAAATGCGCAGTAGAGCGCATGTGCTCCGCCCACGGTGATCAGCACCTGGTCCGCCGTTACCTCAATGCCGTTGCGCTCGCGCAGCTTGTCCACCAGGGCCTCGCGCAGCGGCGCGATCCCGGAAGACGGCGCATAGCGCGTCTTGTTCTCTTCCGCCGCAGCAAAAAGCGCCTGCTTGATGGCCTCGGGGGTCTCAAAGAAAGGCTCGCCGCCGTGGAAGGCATGCACCGTCTGACCCGCGGCCCGCAGCTCCATCACCTT
>DASZGZ010000426.1:0-4327 GCA_035938355.1 Acidobacteriaceae bacterium | reverse complement strand
GCGGTCCGGTGGCAACGCACTCCATGGCGATGCGTTCTTCTATCGCCGCAGCGATGCTCTGGCTGCGCGCAATCCGTTCACCCAATTTCAACCCGATCCGGTCACCGGCCGATTGATTCCTTCGGCTCTCTACAGCCAGTTTGGTGGCTCAGTGGGAGGCCCTATTAAGAAGGACAAGGCGTTCTTCTTTCTGGACTATCAAGGAACACGTCAGAAGGTCGGTAGCAGCCTCCAGCAGAACGTGCCTACCGCAACCGTGCGCAATACGTGCCTGAATGCGGCGAGTCGTACCTGCGATCTTTCACAATACGGCGGCGGGCTCATCTCGAACGCACTGGTCACGCCGCAAGGCCGCGCTCTGCTCAGCGCCTTTCCGCAACCAAATGCGGGTGCTCCCGGAGCGACCAGCAACAATTACATCGCATCCGGCTCAGGGAATAATGATGGCGATCTCGCCGATACGCGCCTTGACTACCAGGTGACGTCTACTGTCCACGCCTTCGGACGCTACGACTACGCGAACTTCCGTCTCCTCGGAGCACCGGCGCTCGGTGCTGCCGGAGGCGAAGGTTTTGGTATCGGAAACACCACTGGTACCGACCAGGTGCAGAACCAGAGCGTATCGGTGGGCTTCGACTGGGCCGTCCGCTCCGACCTGCTCACGGACTTCCGTTTCGGCTTCCTCGACTACCACGTAGCGGAGAACAAGTTCGACGTTGGAACGACGCCGGCTGCCGCGGCTGGACTGCCCAATCTCAACACCGGCACACTGGATACCTCCGGCTCGCCAACCTTCAATATTGTCGACAACAGCATCTCCAGCTTTGGTACCCAGGGCTGCAACTGCCCGCTGCAGGAGAGTGAGCAGGTCTTCCAACTGGTGAACAACTGGACCAAGATGGTTGGCAATCACACGATCAAATTCGGCGGGGACGTCCGCTACGCATTAAATCTGCGCAACGCAAGCGACTACAACCGCACTGGTCAGTTCTTCTTCAACAACACCACTGGCGCCGGCTCCGGAATCGGCGCGGTACTCACCGGGCAGATCGCGCAGTTCCAGCGGTTCGATGTCTATAACAACAATGCAGCCAATCGCCAGAAGCGTGGCGGCTTCTACGCGCAGGACACATGGCGCGTTACGCCGAAGCTGACCCTCGACTACGGCGTGCGCTGGGACATCATCTTCCCCGAGACCGTCAACAGTGCGGGAGCCGGAGGATTCACCGACCTGCAGGTGGGCGTTATCCGTGTTGCGGGTATCGGCGGCGTGGGCAGCAACGGCGGAGCGGAGGTTGACCTGCTGAATCTCGGCGGCCGCTTCGGCTTCGCTTACCAGGTTCGTCCCAACACCGTCATCCGCGGTGCGGTCGGCCAAGTCTACGACGACGTCGGTTTCTTCGGCACGATCTTTGGCAGTGCACTCACGCACAACGTACCCGTGGTGAACGCGGAAAACCAGGGCAGCAGCAGCGCCACTGCGCCACTGCCGTTCACGTACAACACGATTCCCGCCCAGGTGCCGCAGATTGCAATCCCCGCGAATGGCATCCTGCCGATTCTGAACAACATTGGCTACAACGTCCGCCCCAACCGTCTGCCGCTGCCAAAAGTTGATCAGTACAACATCAGCCTGCAGCAGGCACTCTCTTCAAACATGACAGTAACCATCGCATACGTGGGCAATGTCGCGGAACGCATCTATCCGGGCGAGACAGAAGGGTTCAACGTCAACCAGCCCGTGTTACCGACCAGCCCAGCTCAACTGGCGAACCGGGACCTTCGGCGCCCATACTTTGACAAACTCGCCGGCGGAACCTGCTGCTCGCAGGACATCAACTCACTGGCTCCCGCGGCGCGCGCCAACTACAACGCATTGCAGACGACATTCGAAAAGCGCTTCAGCCATGGTGTCCAGTTGCTGGGAACGTACACCTGGTCAAAGGCCATGAACTATGGCTCGACCTACTTCGCAAACGATCCGCGGGTCGAATACGGTCCCAACGACACGAATCGCAACCAGCTGTTCGTACTAAGCGGTATGTACGAGTTGCCGTTCGGCCGCAACAAAATGCTCCTCAGCAACGCCAACCGGGCCGTGAACTACGTCGTCGGTGGCTGGCAGCTGGCCGGAACCACCACCTGGGAGAGCGGCCTGCCCTTTACTCCTACATATGCAGAATGCGGCAACGACCAGGACATCGACACCAATTCCAGCAACCCTGGCACCAGCAGCGACTGTCGTCCAGACAAAGCCGTCGGCAGTCTTCCCCTCGGCGTCGGCTCGCTGAACACTTCGGGAGGCGCCCCGTCGCGCCGCTACTTCACTCCAGTAGCAGCATTCGGTGGCAACGGGTCAGTCTCCGGACCCTTCGCGCGCCCGGCATTCGGCACCTTCGGCAATATCGGCCGCAACAGCTACCGCGGCCCCTCGGACTACTTTGCGGATGCTTCGCTATTCAAGAACTTTGATATCACGGAACGGGTGAAGGCCCAATTCCAGTTCCAAGCCTTCAATGTCTTCAATCACGTGCCGCTTGGCGTGCCGAATGCCTCGGACGCACGATGCATCGACTGCAGCGACGGAGGCGTGATCACCAATGTGGACAATGCCATTCTTAGCAGCGGCCAGCCGGTGATGCGGCAGCTGCAGTTCGGCGCTAAGATCACCTTCTAGTTAGGGGTTCTACAGAAACAAGGGAGACCGCCGGAGATCAGCGGTCTCTTTTGTCTCTAGTCACCCAAGCAATGAATCAACATCGGACTTGCGCTTTCGGCAGGTCTGGTCAACCGTGAAGCGTAGCCAGCCCACGAGCGATGGCCTGTCCAAATGCAGAGGCTGAAGGGGCGATGGCTGGCAGATCGGCCTTGGACCCTGCCGCGGACTCAGAGATTTTCTTACCAGGTGCTGCGACTGGTCCCGTGGGCACGTTGGCCGTAAGCGCAATCTGGTGTTTTGGCATAGCTCTGGAGACACGGGGTCTGGGCGCCGCTTTCGCAGGTACTCGAGTGAAGGGGACTGCTGCTTCCTTCTCCTCTTGGACGCGACGCTCGGGCTGCGCCGCTACGAGCGACTCACGAACCGCTGCAGGGGCTGTTTTCTTCTTTAACTTTGTCGACGCAGGCTGCGCTGAAGGCCGATCGCCTTGTCGTCCACGGGCCATAGACTGCGTGATCAAAAGCCGGGCATGCCGAAGACGCGCGATTTCGGCGTCAAGGGCGGCAATAATTTCTCGTCTATCCACTATCCTCGCATCTTAAATCACATTGACTACCAGATGCTCTCGGGCATGGAGAATATGGCGCGGGGTAAGCATAAAGATAAATGCAGGTCCGACCGTTCTCCCTTGGAGATATCAAATAAAGGCTGCACCGGCGAGGTCGGACTCCACATCGCGCTCGGCGCGTAGCGCGTAAAACTCATACGCCTCACTGTTTCGGGCGGCCGTTCCTGCAGGATGTCGAAACGTTAAATCATAGATATCAGATAATTTACGAAGCCAATTGAGAGGCTTGTTACAGGTGCTTCGTTTCCGCGTAGCCTTTCCAGCTCTCTTGTTGGCTGCTATTGGCATACCGGTCCGGCAGAATCCTTCCCTAGGGGGTTCGCCCTTACTTTCGTGATCACTGTGCGAACGCTCCCGCGCTATAGTGGCTTGCGACCGCTGCCCTAAAGTAAGCGCCGCGAAACCGACCGGGTCATTCGCTCGACTGCAGCGGGGAAGGCGTCTCGTTACCAGATGCGGGGTACTGCGAGTTCACATTGCTTTGCGCAGCCTTAACCTGTGTCTCGGACGGCGCGGCGTAGGGTGAACCCGGCGTTTCGGACCTGAGTCGCTCAGGCTGTCGAAGGAGCCAAGGTGGATGGGGCGACCGTAGTTAACCAGCATGGCGTACGACTGCCGAGTTTTCTTACTCGCCCGATCCCCGTCTGGCAAATCGTGCTCTGCGCGTTGATCTTTCACGGGCCGCTGTTGCTAATGCGCATGCCGGCGGATACCTATGACGCCAACTTCCACATGTCCATGGCGTCTCATTACGCCCACCACTGGTTCAATCCCTGGAATGAAAAGCAACTCGGAGGCTTTTCACAAACCACGTACCCACCACTTACACATCAGTGGATCGCGCTTCTGTCGCACATCGTTGGCCTGACGAATGCCTTCATGGTGGTGCAGGGCACAGTGATTCTGCTGCTGCCGCTGGCGGTGTACCGCTTCGCACGCATTTGGACGGACGCACGAGCCGCAAGTTATGCAGCCTTCTGCTCGGTCTTTCTCGGATCGCTTTGCATGCTCGTCTACCAGGATGGGCAGATAGGCACCAC
>DASZGZ010000425.1:0-4830 GCA_035938355.1 Acidobacteriaceae bacterium | reverse complement strand
CTGCTCACGGCCACTGAGTGTAACTCGGGCGATGGCGGCGAGCTTCTCGCGAGTCATGCCGCGGAACAGCAGATTGTAAGCACGCTTGCCGGAGTCCTCAGCGGCCGAGTAATAGGAAGTCTGGAAATAAATAGGGTCTACTTCATCCAGAGATACGAATTGTTGGATCTCCATTACATCCGAGGACTCAGCTTCCAGAGTCTTGAGCTCATCGGACGTGACGGTCACATATTCGCCCTTTTCTACCTCATAGCCCTTCTGTAACTCGCTCCGTTCCACCACGCGATCGCACTGCGGGCAGAAGATCTGCTGCTTGATCCGGCCGCCGCACTCACTGTGGATCTGGTTGAAGCTCACATGCTCTTCGCGGGCAGCAGCAAACAGGCGAACAGGAACAGAAACCAGGCCGAAGGAGATATACCCCTTCCAAACTGTGGATGCCATAGACACGCTCCGGAGGGAAAGTATAGATGAGGACCGCGGTGCCACCTATCAGCTAACTCAACACCTTCGCATTTTCATCGCCTATTTATTGCTGCCATAGCTGGAATGCAGCCCACCTTCATTGCCGTTGATATTCAAAATCGTAGGAGTGCTTGCCATCTTCGATGGCGATGCGCATTGTGCCTGCAAGCCCGGCAAGCTCTTCGGTCCCCGAATGCGGTACGACTGTCACTTGCAACACGCCGCTTCTCGGATCGCTCTTCAGCATCGACGCGGTATGCATCAGCAGAAAGGTTCCACTCTGGCCGTTTAGAGAAGCTGTCACTCGCTCCAAGGCGACGTACGCCATCGCGCCCGTGGATTCGGCGCCGCCGGTTAGCATCTCGCCCTTGCTCGTTCCTTCCAGGTCGCCGGCAAAGGTCTTATCCATCGTCATGCAACCGAGTCCCACCTCCTGTGCAAGATCCGATGCCGCGACCGGACTTATCTTCGCCACGAATGTTCCTTGAGCGCGCATGATCACCCCGCGCTTCCATCCTAACTGCGGCGCAAGAGTCCCACGCCTCGAACAGGAGATCCTCGAAGGCGATCCGCGCTTTTCGATCTGAAACAGCATAGCTGACGCTGCTTATCTGTTAACCGCCGCCATGCCGCGCTCATCGTAGCGCGCGCCTGCCACCGCGCCTCGCGGTGCCAGCGCATCCAGAGTTGCCAAATCGTCCTTGCTTAACTTCACATCAATCGCTTTGACGTTCTCCTCCAGATACTTCTGCCGCTTCGTGCCCGGGATCGGCACGATGTCATTGCCCTGGGCCAGTACCCAGGCCAGCGCAAGTTGCGAAGCCTTCACGCCCTTGCTCGCCGCCATCTCTTCCACCTTCTTGACCAGCGAAAGATTGCGGTCGAAGTTGTCACCCTGAAAACGCGGCGAGTTGCGACGGAAGTCATCGGGTGCGAGGTCTTCAAAGCGCTTGATCTGTCCGGTGAGAAAGCCGCGGCCCAATGGCGAGTAGGCAACAAAGCCGATACCCAGTTCGCGAACGGTGGGCAGGATCTCGTCCTCCGGCTCGCGGCTCCACAGCGAGTACTCGGTCTGCAGGGCACTGATGGGGTGCGTCGCGTGCGCACGACGGATCGTCTCCGGTCCGGCCTCCGAGAGTCCGAGATAGCGCACCTTGCCTTCTTCCACCAGGCGCGCCATAGCGCCCACCGTCTCTTCGATCGGCGTCTTTGGATCAACGCGGTGCTGATAATACAGGTCGATGGTTTCGATTCCCAGCCGGCGCAGACTTGCCTCGCATGCACTGCGCACATAGGCCGGGCTGCCGTCCACGGCACGGAAGGTTGGATCCTCCTTCTTCCGCACCACGCCAAATTTCGTTGCGATCTGCACGTGGCGCCGATGCGGCAGCAGCGCGCGGCCCACAAGCTCCTCGTTCGTGAATGGGCCGTAAATATCCGACGTGTCAAAGAAGGTCACTCCCAGATCGATTGCGCGATCGATCGTCGCTTCCGATTCGAACTGGTTGCCGGGTCCGTAGAACTCCGACATTCCCATGCAGCCCAACCCCAGCTCGCCGACCTCAAGCCCCCACCTGCCGAGCTTCCTCTTCTTCATAGCGCCTCCATTGTCATTCGATACGGCAGCGCGCATGGAGATGCCCGGAAAGAGCTACGAGCGCGTGGGTGCCGCGGAGTTTCCTAGGTTAGTACAATGAGCCGTCCGGTGGCAGAGCAGGCAGCTACGTGACCTACGCTTTCGCAAAACATCCAGGGGGATTCACGAATGCGCTATTTTGAAAAATTTCTTGTGTGCCTGCTGACGTCGTGTTCTTGCCTCGCTCAAAATATTCCAGCGACTAGTGCCAAAGCACTCGATGGATCCGCCGTGGTATTCCCCAAACCCGGGGATAAAAAGCCGCTCCTCGTGATTGTCGGCTTTTCCCACAAAAGCAGCGGGGATTTTAAAGCGTGGAATCAACAGGCACTGTCGCCCTACCTGACCGATCCGCGCATCGACTATTACGAGCTGGCCGATCTCCAGGGAGTGCCTTCCTTGGTGAGAGCCATGATCCTCCATGGCATGCGGCGCGAGGTGCCGGAGGCACAGCACTCACGCTTTGCGCCAATGACTGCCGGTGAAGATGAATGGAAAAAGATCGCTGGTTACTCGGCGTCCAAGGACACGTACATCATTCTCGCGGAGCCCTCCGGTCATGTCGTCTGGCAGACAAGCGGTGTTCCTGATGATGAAAAGGTGACAGCATTGAAGCAGGCATTGGCCAGGTTGCTGCCCGCTCGGCAACCCTGAACGAGTAGCGGTTCGCATAGGACCTCAGGAGAAGCCATGAAGATATTCGTCGCAGGTGCCAGCGGAGCCATCGGGCAGCCGCTGGTCGCAGAATTGCTCCGCCAGGGCCATGCGGTCACCGGCATGACACGTTCGGACTCGGGTGCGGAGACGCTCAAGGAGGCAGGCGCGACCGTGGCCCGGGTCAGCGCATTTGACGCCCCGGCACTGGAAGAGGCGCTGCGGCGCTCCTCGGCGGAGGTCGTCATCGACGAGTTGACCGCACTCCCCAGGCATCCGTCGGATCTGGCTGCCGCAGGGCCGGGAGATCGAAAGCTGCGAATCGAAGGCGGGGGCAATCTCTTCCGCGCCGCCCTGGCCGCCGGGGTCCGCCGCTATCTGCAACAGGCCAGCGCTTTCTTTCTGAAAGCCGGGAAGGGTCTTGCGGACGAGTCGGAGTCCCTCGCGGTGGATGCGACTCCCGGCGTGGCGGCAAATGCGAGGACCTATACGGAGCTCGAAACCCGTCTCTTCAGCGCTCCGCAGATGGAGGGCGTCGCTCTGCGCTATGGGTTCTTTTACGGTCCCCACACCTGGTATGACCCGGACGGCGCCTGCGCGGAACAGGCGCGCCTTGAACAGATGCCGATCGTCGGAAGAGGCGAGGGTGTCTGGTCATGGATCCATGTCGAGGACGCAGCCGCAGCGACGGCAGCGGCTCTTACCTGTCCAGCCGGAATCTACGACATCGTCGATGATGATCCCTTGCCCGTCCACATATGGCTGCCGGCATTCGCACGCTTCGTAGGAGCGCCTGCCCCGCCCCATATCAACGAAGATCAGGCACGCGCCACGGTCGGCGAGGATCCGATCTACTACCAGACCATGTTGCGCGGAGCGTCGAATACAAAGGCGAAGCAGCTGCTGAACTTCCGCCCACGTCGGCTGGAATGGCTGACCAGCTAAGCACCCCGGTTCGCGAGGCGGGCTTGCGCTTGCCTCGCGCACTCCGCTCAAGCGATCCTGTGAACGTCATGCAAGGTCCGCCCCTCGCTCCCTTTCGCATCGCTCCCTTCTTCAGCCCCCGTCCCTGGGGCACGATGGACCTCTCCCCCTGGTTTGACTTCCGGCCCGCCGAACCCATCGGCGAAGCGTGGCTCACCGGCCCGCAATGCCTCATCGAGACCGGTGATCAGCAGGGCCGCACGCTGAGCGAGCTGGCCGCGGCATATCCGGATGCGCTGCTCGGCCCGCACCGCAACGAAGTGGGCGATTATCCGCTGCTGATCAAGATCCTCTTCCCGCACGACAAGCTCTCCGTGCAGGTTCACCCGGATGACGCACTGGCTCAGCAGTCCGGCGAGCCGCGAGGCAAGACGGAGTGCTGGTACGTACTCGACGCGAAGCCCGGTGCGGCGGTAGCGCTCGGACTCAAACCGGGCACTACCCTCGAAGCCATGCGCCAGGCCATCGCCAACCATACCCTCGAAGCCATGTTGGAACAGGTCGCAGTGAAGAATGGCGACATGATCTTCGTCGACGCCGGCACCGTCCATGCCATTGGCCCGGGCGTCACCCTGCTAGAAACCCAGCAAACATCCGACATCACCTATCGGCTGTACGACTACGGCCGTCCACGCGAGCTGCACATCGACAGCGGTCTGGCGGCCACCCGGCTACATACGGCTGCCGGCAAGGTTCCGCCGAAGACGGAGGGCGCGCGCACGCGGCTCATTGAACAGAAATACTTCAGCGTCGACCGCCTGGCGGTTACCCCCACTTCGCCCTTCCGCTCGGAGCCACCAGTCGGGGTACCCCATTCGCTGGTAGCGGTCGAAGGGGCGGCGGTCATCTTCGCCGAGGGCTGCGAGCCGGTCGACCTGATGCTCGGCCGTGCCGTCGTGGTCCCTGCTGCAGTCCCGGCCTACCGGTTGGAGTCATCCGCGGACGCAACTGTCATCCGGTCACAACCCCCTGCCAGCACGTAACTACTCCGCCACCGGCACCAGTTACGATACAGATTTGGTACCCCCTCACTGGCGCCTTAGTTGCATACTCGCGTAACTCCCCCTGTGCTTGAATAGGGCGAACTTCCC
>DASZGZ010000424.1:0-5444 GCA_035938355.1 Acidobacteriaceae bacterium | reverse complement strand
GAGGTCTTCGCTCACCGGCCGCCAATCGTTCGCGTCCACATGCAGCCGCTCCCGCATGGCCACTGCCTGCTCCCGCATAGCGCCGGGCAAGGACGCCATCAACTTGCCCAGCGCCCGCTCGGCTGCCGCTGCCAGGCGTGGCTCGCTCAGCGCACGCGGCTGTGCCATCAGCAGCGCCCGCAATTCAGCGGCATCGAGGCCCGGCACCTGCGTCCGCCAGCCCTTCTCCAGTTGCCAGCCGCCCTGTGCACCGCGCAACGCCGTAACCGGCACCCCGGCGGCGCATAGCGCCTCCATGTCGCGATGCATGGTTCTCTGGGAGACCTCGAGGCGCTCTGCCAGAGCCCGTCCGGTCATGCGGCCGTGAGCCTGCAGCAGCAGGAGTGCCGAGAGTAGCCGGTCGGATTTCAACGCTTACCTCGCACATTTCAAAATTAATTTCGCAATTATGCCATTCCTTGTCATATATCGGTTTTTATTCTCCATCTTGTACTCAGAACCGCTTGGAGGAAGAGATGGAATTGAAAGAGTTTTTCCTGAAGCAGCTGGAGCAGGAAACGAACCTGACGCGCAAAGTGATCGAGCGCGTGCCGGAGGGGCGTAACGATTGGAAACCTCACCCCAAGTCGATGGCGCTGGGCTATCTGGCCGCGCTCGTCGCTGCGATGCCGGGCTGGGTAGCATTCATGATCGAAGGCGACGAACTGAACTTCGAAGACCCTTCGAGTGATAAGTTCCGCACCCGAGCCGTGGAGACGCGGTCAGAGCTGGCACATCTGCTCGACGATGGCTTCGCAAAGGCAAAGCGCGCGCTCGAGGGCACCGACGAGAAGCACCTCAATGATCGCTGGCGGCTGGTCTCCGGCAATCGCGTGCTGGCAGAAGGCCCGCGGTATGTAATGATCTCCGACGCCGTGTTCAGCCACCTGGCCCACCACCGCGGACAGTTGACCGTGTACCTGCGGCTGAATGATGCCGCGGTACCGGCCCTGTATGGGCCATCCGCCGATGAAGGACACTAACCGCAGCTAAGGCAACGCGCGCAATGTCGTGTTGAAGAAATAAGAGTCCTGGAACTCCGTCCGGTCTCCGGCTTTCTTGCCGAAAATCGGCTGCAGACGAGCGGACAATGGCTTATTCCACTTCAACGCAAGGGTGGCAACATCGGAGAATATCCGGTCCATCTGTTCAAGGCTGATATCGCCTGGCAGAGGTATCGTGTCCAGGCCGGTTCCACAGACAGCGGAGTAGGCGAGCAGCGAGTCAATATCGTAGGTGCCCTCGGTCCAGCGCTGCGACAGCAGCTTGTCCTCCATCACTGGAACCATCAAACCGGAGTAGCCAATCTGCTTCTGTGGAACGGCCTTCACAGCCGCAGTGATGATGCGCGCCGCTGTAAGCGTGCCGCTGGAGCCGAACTTTGCGCCGGTAAAGGCCTCGATCGCCGCTGCAATCGACACATCGCCTAGCGGCGCTGGTGTGGGATCGACGCCCACATACGTCCAGCCGGTCTCCGCGGCGACCTTGTTGCCCACGGCCTCCGCTACCGCGGTGTGTTTTGTCAGGGCAGCGGTCAGGTCTGCCGTCGCCGCGCTGGCATTCCCTTTGTCCTTCGCGAAGACGTCTCTCACGACATTGGCTCCTTCAAACCCGATGGCGAATTGTTTGCCGGCACCGGTGTGATACGAACCCGGAAAGAAGGGGGACAGCGGTTTCAGCATCGCAGTGGCCGTGAAATTAGAGGTCCCTTCGCTCCGCGCACTGCGTTCACTGACGTATTTCACTAGTTCTGCCGTGCGATGGATCGTCTTCCAGTGAATGCCATCTTCATCCGCAATGATCGCGCTGCCCTCGATGTTCGACATCGTCGACAGAGCCTGTTCCAGCAAATGCATTGGCATCGGATCATCGGTGTCGTGCATCATTCCGGGTCCGACATTGGGGAGAAAGTTGTCTTTTACCGAGAGATCGTTAATCTTGCGCAGTAATGCCAACGCCTTGTCTTCAGGCATTCCCTTGATCATCTCGCCAAGCGGCTGCGTGGTGACGCGTATCGACTCCACCTCATAGCCTGCCGACTCGAACTTGCCCTTCGCATTGTTCAGAACAGCAAGGGCATCGGCGATCTCCTTCTGATACTTGTCCTGATCCAGACGAACAAACGCTGTGATTGCCCTGACCTTCGGATTCGTTGCGGCGGACGTGCTGGTCTGCGCAACCAGGTGAAGCGATGACAACAGAATGGCGAGAAGGCAAAACGGCTTCATGCGAGTTCTCCGGGTGAATCAGGAAGGGGGCGGGTGGCACAGTATGGCTCAGGCCCTCCGGCAGCTCCGAAACTCCTCATTCCGAATTGCCGATTAGATTCAGGGAACCCATTTCGCCGCACTTCCGTAGATCACAAGCATCGGCGGGTGACGCATGGCCAATCTGCGGCAGGACTTTACCTATACTCTTCGGCGGCTCACTGCGTCACCAGGATTCGTGGTGGCGGTGGTGCTCTCCATCGGAATCGGCATCGCTACCAACGCGACAATCTTCTCGATCGTCAGCCGTTTCGTGCTGCGGCCCGCACCAGTCGGCGATCCCGCGACGCTTCTGTCCCTGCATACCACGCACGATGGGGAGCAATGCTGCAACAACTTCTCCATGCCGACCTACATCGATGTGCGCGATCAGGCCAAATCCTTTTCTGGCGTCGCGGCCAACGATGAGCTGGTCCCCGCATCCATCGGCGGGAAAGGTGAGCCCGAGCGCGTCTGGGGACAGGCGGCAACCGCGAATTACTTCGACGTCGCGCGCATCGGTATGACCTTCGGCCGCGGATTCCTGCCGTCGGAAGAACATCAGCCGGTTATCGTCCTCGGCCATCGCCTCTGGCAGCGCCACTTCGCCTCCGACCCCAACATCATCGGCAAACCCATCACGCTCTCCGGCCACCCTTACACGGTGGTGGGTGTCGCCCCGCCTGGCTTCCGCGGGCTCGACATCATCCTCGATCCGGAGTTCTGGGTACCCCTCGGCAATGTCGCCCAGCTTGCTCCGCTCGGCAACATTGGGAAAGTGGACACAGACATCGACCGCGGGAATCACTGGCTGGCCGTGATCGGCCGCCTCAAACCGGGCGTCACCACGTCGCAGGCTGCGGCGGAACTGCACACGCTGGCGGGCCACTACGCCACCGCCTATCCGAAGACCGACAAGGGCGGCGGATTCCTTCTGTCGCAGGCCGGTTCCCTGCCGCCTGGCCGTGATCACTCCGCGATTCTGACGTTCCTTGGATTGCTCTCCATTGCTGTCCTGCTCGTGCTCTGCATCGCGTGCGCCAACGTCGCCAATCTCCTGCTCGCCAAAGGCGTGGCACGTCAGCGGGAGATGGCCATCCGTCTCGCGCTTGGCGCTGCCCGCACAAAGTTGCTGCGCCAGATGCTCATGGAAAGCCTCCTGATGGCGCTGGGAGGCGGTCTCGTCGGCATCCTGCTGGCTCTCTGGGCAACCGGCGCGCTCTCTGCCTTCCGTGTTCCCGCACCTGTACCGCTCGATATGAGCGTCGCCGTGGACTGGCGGGTCCTGCTCTACACCTTCGCCCTCAGCGTAGTGACGGGGCTGTTTCTCGGCCTCGTTCCGGCGTGGATCGCGTCGCGTCCGGTCCTTATCACCGCTCTCAAGGGCGAGGACGCAATGGCTCGCCCCGGTCGTCGAATCAATCTGCGCAGCATCCTCGTCGTAGCCCAGATCGCCATGTCTCTCGTCCTGCTCTGCGGTACCGGATTGCTCCTGCGCAGCCTGCAGAATGCATCGAGCATTGACATTGGCTTCCGCTCCCGCGGACTGCTCATGATGTCGGTCGATCCACGCGTGCACGGCTACACCCCGGAGAGAACGACGCAGTTCCTTACGCAATTGAAGGAACGAGTCGCAGCTTTGCCCGGCGTCGTGTCAGTCACAGCCACCGACTCCGTTCCCCTTGCCGGCGGGAATCGTAGTGATGGTTTTTCTGTCGTCGGACGCCCCGCAGAGGAACCGATTCCAATCGTCGATCTCTTCATGGCTACGCCCGGATACTTCGAGACTCTTGGCATTCCCCGAATGCTCGGTCGCGACTTCGCACAGGAGTCTGCCACCGGACAGAAGGTAGGCGTCGTCAATCAGGCATTCGTCGAGCAGCTCTTCCACGGACAAAACCCCATCGGCCGGCATGTGAGCGGAGCCGGTGTCGATTATCAGGTGATCGGGGTAGTGAAAAATATCAAGTCGCGCACCATCGGCGAGGAGACGCGGCCCATCCTCTTCCGCTCGCTGGCGCAGAGCACCGGCAGCGATCCATCTTTCCTTGGCTATGAGCTCATCGTTCGCTATCAAGGGGACTCCGCGGCAGTCGCGAACGAAGTCCGTAGCCAGATCCATGCTCTCGACCCCGCGATGGCGGTATATAACGCCGAGACGATGGAGGAGCATCTCCGCAGCGCGCTCTTCCTTCCACGCCTCGGCGGGACGCTCTTCGGTGCGTTCGGTATGATCGGACTTCTGCTCGCCACGATTGGCCTCTACGGCATCATGAGCTATTCGGTCAGCAGGCGCACCCGGGAGATCGGTATCCGCATCGCGCTGGGTGCGCAGATCGGCGTTGTCCAGCGGCTGATCGTGCGTCAGGGCATGCTGCTTACGGGTGTTGCCGTGGGTCTCGGCCTGCCAACGGCACTGGTGGCGGCAAAGTTCTCCAGCAGCTTCCTCTACGGAGTTCGTCCGCACGATCTGGTGACTTTCCTGACCGTGCCTCTGCTGCTGCTTGGTATTGCGCTCATCGCCTGCTGGATTCCCGCACGGCGTGCGTCGCGTATCGATCCGCAAGCCGCACTTCGATACGAATAGCGGGCGAGAAACGCCAGCACCGTCGCCTCTGCTACCCTTTATGGTTTGGACATCTGCCGTCGAGCAGTTTCACAAATGGTGTAAGGCGAGAGAGGATATCCGCGCCGACGTTCCGTCGAAGAACGGCGGCACAGAGCAAGACTCGCCACCTCACAGTATTTGTGAAACTGGTCTAAAGGATGCAACGCGCAATGGCTTTCAAGTTCAAGAACGTCGACTTCATCGGCTTCGATGCTCTGCTCTCCGAAGATGAGCGGCTTGTCCGCGACACCGCTCGCCGATTCATCGACGACAACCTGATCCCCATCATCGAAGAGTGCAACCGCGAGGGACGCTTTCCCCGTGAGCTGGTGAAGCCGATGGGGGAGATGGGCTTCTTCGGAGCGAATCTGCACGGCTACGGCTGCGCGGGAATGTCCAATGTGGAATACGGCCTGGTGACGCAGGAGATGGAGCGCGGCGACTCCGGCATCCGCTCCTTCGTCAGCGTGCAGTCCGCGCTCGTCATGTACCCCATCTACACCTTCGGCTCCGACGAGCAGAAGAACGAGTGGCTGCCTGCCATGGCAAAG
>DASZGZ010000423.1:0-2968 GCA_035938355.1 Acidobacteriaceae bacterium | reverse complement strand
GAAGTACCGCATTACCCGCACCATCTATGTGTGGCCCAGCGTGCGCATCATCGGCTACGGCGCAACGCGGCCGGAGTTCCTGCTCGCGGACAACACTCCCGGCTATCAGCACGACATCGGTTACATGTTCTTCTTCACCGGTGGCCGTCCCGGTGGACGCCACTGGCACGCGCGCGGCCCGGCGAATGCGCCCCGGCCGCCCTTTCCCGGCACCGTGCCCTCTACCAACAAGGTCGTCGATGCCAACCCCGGCACCTTCTACTCCGCGATGAGCAACATCGACTTCGACCTCGGCGACGGGAATCCCGCTGCCGTCGGCATCCGCTTCCATGCCGCGCAGCACTGCTTCCTCACCCACATGGATTTCCACATCAAGTCCGGACTCACCGCGCTCAAAGATGTTGGCAACGAAGCCGAGGACCTCCACTTCTACGGCGGCGACTACGGCATCGTCACCATCAGGCCTTCACCCGGCTGGCAGTTCACCTTGCTCGACTCCACTTTCGAAGGCCAGCGCAAAGCCGCCATCAGCGAGCACGAGGCCGGCCTCACCCTGGACCACGTCAGCTTCCGCAATGTGCCCGAGGCCATCGACATCGATCCTCAGTACTACGAAGAGCTCTGGGTAAAGAACTCCCGTTTTGAGAACATCGCCGGCACCGCCATCACCATCAGCAATGAGAACAACCCCCGCACCGAGATCAATCTCGAAAACATCGCCTGCCGCCACGTGCCCGTCTTCGCTCTGTTGCGCGCCAGCGGAGAAAAAACCGCAGGGCCGGCCCCAGATCCAGCCCAGGACTACGTCGTCAAAACCTACTCCCACGGCCTGATCCTTCCCGCACCCGGCCTTGCCGGCGAAATCCGCACCAGCTTCGACGCGCACGCCGTCCCGTCGCTGCCAGCCGACGGCGGCAACATCATTGCCGCCCTCCCATCCATGGACACCTGGACCAACCTTCGCTCGCTCGGCGTAAAAGGTGACGGTGTCAGTGACGATACCGCCGCAATCCAGAAAGCCATCGACGAGCACCGCACGCTCTACATCCCGGAAGGCCGCTACATCGTCAGCAACACCCTGCACCTCAAGCCCGACACGGTCCTCATCGGCCTCCACCCCAGCATGACGCAGTTCGATATCCCCGACGGCACCGCAGCCTTCCAGGGCCCGGGCGCGCCCGTGCCGCTCATCGAGACGCCCAAAGGCGGCCACAACATTGTTGTCGGCATCGGCCTGTACACCAACGGCGTCAACGACCGCGCCGTCGCCGCACTCTGGCAGTCCGGCGCAGACTCGCTCATGGATGACGTGCGCTTCCTCGGCGGCCACGGCACCAACGCCGCCGATGGCTCGCGCAGCAATCCCTACAACAACACCCACACTGCCGATCCCGACATCAACCGCCGCTGGGACGCGCAATACCCGAGCCTCTGGGTCACCAACGGCGGCGGTGGCACCTTCGCCGATATCTGGACGCCCAGCACCTTCGCGCAGGCCGGCCTCTACGTCTCCGACACCACCACTCCCGGCCGCGTCTACGAGCTCTCGAGCGAGCATCACGTCCGTACCGAAGTCAAACTTGATCGCGTTGAAAACTGGGAGATCATCGCGCTGCAGACCGAAGAGGAACGCGGAGAAAGCGCCTTCGCGCTGCCGCTCGAGATCTCCCGCTCACGCAACATCACCATTGCGAATTACCACGGATACCGCGTCATCAGCAGCTATCAGCCCTTCTGCTGCGCGGTGAAAGTCTCCCAATCCTCGGAGATCCGCATCCGCAACATGCACAACGACAGCAACAGTAAGGTTGCCTTCGACAACTCACTCGTCGTGTCGCCAACCCCGCGCACCGAAGGCGACACGGCCACGCAAAGCGAAGTCCGTCCCCGCGAATTCGCCTCGCTCGACATTCCGGGCGAGCGGACCGCTGCCGAGCAGAACGCCACCGCCGCCGTCGTCGAACCCGGCGCGCATGTGGAGCGCCTCGCCACCGGCTTCTTCAACATCTCCGGCGCCACCACCGACGTCGATGGCCAACTCTACTTCGTCGACGCGCATTGGCAGCGCATCTATCGCTGGATCCCGCCAACGTCAACCCAGTCCGGAGAAGCCGTCGTCGTCCGCGATACGCCGCTCCAGCCCGTCAACCTGGTCTTCGACAAAGCCGGCGATCTGCTCGTCGTCTCCTATGCCGGCAAGGGAACCGTTTACAGCTTCCGCCCCGACGCGCCTGCCGACCAAATGACCATGATCTCGCCACAGCCCGCCGCGCCGCGTCCCGGCATGACGCCCGTGCGCGCACTCGATGCCTGGGAGAGCAACGACATCGCCACTCCGCGCCCCTATCAATACATCGCCCCTGACAACAGCATCTTCATCCCCGCCGCCGACGATTTCGTCCAGGGCACGCTCTCCTGGGGCACCAAGATGGCCGACATCCTCCACGCCTTCGGCATTGCCAAAGCCATCCCGGGCCAACCCTTCTACGTCAGCGATGAGGCGCAGGAGAAGACCTACAAAGCAAACGTAACTGACTCAGGCACTATCTCCGACATGCAGCTCTTCACCGACGCCGGCGGCGAAAGCGTCACCCAGGACAAAGCAGGGAACGTCTATCTCGCTGCGGGTCAGGTGCAGGTCTACAGCCCCGATGGCAAGCTCATCGGCCGCATCGATGTCCCGGAGCGCCCCATCGACCTCGTCTTCGGCGGGCCCGATCATCGCACCCTCTTCATCCTCACGCATGCCTCGCTCTACTCCGTCAGGACGAAGGTCGCAGGCTGGTAGCTACTCGATCCGTTCGTGATCCGTCTCTCCCAGCCGGTCGCGGCGGGAGAGCTTCGCCACCAGGTAGAGCGGCAGGCCCATCACCGCAATGATCAGCGCAAACTTCAATGCGGACATCCCCGCCACGGTCTCTGTGCGCGACGCGTAGAGCGCATACAACGTCAGCGCGGCCGGGCAAAG
>DASZGZ010000422.1:0-6690 GCA_035938355.1 Acidobacteriaceae bacterium | reverse complement strand
CATCCGTGGTTTTCAGGGGATCTACCTCAGCCCCCAGCAAGCGAAGGCGCTCTTCAATGTGCTCGGCCAGAACCTCGCGCAGTACGAGCAGGCCTTCGGCAGCATCTCGCTCGAGCCCCTTCCTTCCACCCACGCACAGCGTCCACTGAATTAAACCCGGCCAGAGTCCGCGGAGGCAGCAATCGTCTCCTTCCTCCGATATCCCGCGCGGCACCCATCCGATCAGCAGAAAGACCAGCCCTTTCCCCTGTGGCTGGTCTTTCCGCTCATCTTCGTCGCGCTCTATCTCTCCCACTTCGCCCTGCTGCGGCTCCCCTACTACTGGGACGAGGCCGGCTACTACATTCCTGCCGCCTACGATCTCTTCCGTACCGGCGCGCTGATTCCTTACAGCACGCTCTCCAACGCGCACCCACCCCTTCCATCGCTCTACCTCGCGTTGTGGTGGAAGATCTCCGGCTTCACCCCGCTCACCACCCGGCTCGCGGAGCTAATCGTCGCCTCGGCTGCGCTGCTGGCCGTCTATCGTCTCGCCGAGCGCATCACCGGCCGGATATCCATCGCCGCCGCAACCACGCTACTCACCGCGATCTATCCCGTCTGGTTCGTGCAGAGCACGCTGGCCCACGCGGACCTCTTCGCTGCCGCCCTCACTTTGTGGGGCCTGGTCTTCTATCTTCCGGGCGGAAAAACCGCACGCATTCTTCCGGCCGCGCTCTGCTTCGCTCTCGCCGCACTCTCGAAAGAGACCTCCATCTGCACCACCCTCGCTCTCGCGGCGTACGAGGCCTGGCGCGCTGTGCGAGACCGTTCCTCCCGCCCAGCGGCAATCCGCAACATCACCTGGCTTCTGGCGGCTCTCCTGCCGTTGTGCGCCTGGTTCTACTACCACTGGCGGCGGACCGGCTTCGTCTTCGGCAATCCTGAATATCTCCGCTACAACGCGCAGGCCACCCTCTCGCCCCTGCGCATCCTCCTCGCGCTCCTGCACAGGATGATTCACCTCACCGTGCACATGAATCTCTTTGTGCCGGTCCTGTGCGCCTGTGCCTCTCTCTTCCTGATTCCACGTGCGCTTCCGGACGGCAGCACTCGCCCTTCCCTCCCGCGAGATTTCGTCGCACCCCTGGTCTGGGTCTTCCTCGCAAACACGCTGCTCTTCTCCATCCTCGGGGGCGCGCTACTCACCCGCTACCTGCTACCGCTCTATCCGATGGTCCTGCTGGTGTGCGTTGCCGCCTTCTGGCGGCGTGTTCCCGCCTGGGGCGCCATGGTAGCGCTCGCCGCCTTCGCCTTTTGTCTCGGACTCTTCATCAACCCGCCTTACCGCTTTGCCCCCGAAGACAATCTCAGCTACGCAGACACCATCCGGCTCCAGCAGCAGGCCATCCACCAGGCGGTCACCCGCTATCGGGATGAGACAGTGCTCACAGCATGGCCCGTCTCCGACGAGCTCACCAAGCCGGAGCTGGACTACATGAGCCGCCCCGTCTCCGTCGTGACCATCGATAACTTTTCTCTGCCGCAGATCCAGCGCGCAGCCACCCTCCCCGGCTATACCGTCGGAGTGATCTTCTCGACCAAATACGACCCGCCTCAGCTGCTCTTCAACCTCGGCCAGCGCAACGAGCGTCTCGATCGGCGGTTCTTCGACTTCCATCGCGATCTCTCGCCCGAGGCCATCGCCAGCATCCTCGGCGGCAAAGTGGTCTGGCAGGCCGAGCGCAAAGGGCAATGGGCTGCCGTCCTGCACTTCGACCGCCCGCAGGAAGCCCGCCTCCGATAGAACCCTCCGCACCATGGTGATCTGGGCTATTTCGAAGCGAGAACTATAATCACTGCTGCGTGCGGCCATTTCATTCACTGCGCTCTCTGAATCTCTTGCTTGCTCTTGCCCTGCTCTGCGCCTTCTGCATACGGCTGGCGCACGCCGACACGCAGTCCGCTGCAGAAACCGCCACTCTGCCCGCGAAGGTGCATCACCAGCTTCTCCTCGCTCTGCCCTTCGATAACCGTACCGGTCAGGCCAACCTGGACTGGGTTGGCGAGGCTGTCTCGGAGATCCTCAACCAGCGTCTCGGCGCCTCCGGCTTCGACATCATCAGCCGTGACGATCGCCAGTACGCCCTCGAACACCTCGGGCTGCCGCGCAACTTCGAGCCCTCCCGCGCCACTGCCATCCGCCTCGCCCAGACGCTCGATGCCGACGACATCATCGTGGGCTACTACACGCTACAGAACAACAACCTGCACGTCTCCGCCGAGCTTCTCGATGTCAACGCCCTCCGGCTCAGCCAGCCTCTGGTCGAGGACGGCCCGCTGGACCACATGCTCGATGTGCTGGACTCGCTGGCCTGGCACGTGGCCCGCGGACTTGACGCCAGATTTCCCGTCCCCGAGAGCAGCTTTCACGCGGCCAGCGCCAACCTGCACCTGAACGGTTTTGAGAACTACATTCGCGGCATCGTCGAAACCGAACCCGCTGAGCGCATTCGCCACCTGAAGATCGCCGTGGCCGAGAACCCAAAATACTCGCCCGCATGGCTCGCGCTCGGCATGACCTACTTTTCCGAACAGCAGTTCGACGCCTCCGCCGCAGCCCTCGGCCACCTGCGAAAGAGCGATCGCGCCGCTCTCGAGGCGGAGTTCTACCGTGGCCTCGCCTTCTTCTACACCGGCCACTATGACGATGCGGAAGAGGCCTTCGCCTTTGTCGCCGGACAGCTTCCGCTGCCCGAAGTAGTAAACGACCAGGGAGTAGCGGCATCGCGTAGAGGCCATGATGGCGGAGCGCTCTTCCAGGAAGCCATCAACGGCGATCCGCAGGATCCGGACTACCAGTTCAACCTCGCCATTGCGCTGGCACGCCGCGGCGATATGAGCAACGCGCTCTCTGCCGTTACCCAGGCGCTCAAGCTGCGCCCGCAGGACTCCGAGGCCATCAACCTCCAGAACATGCTGCGCCAGTCCAACCCGCCGGCCGCGAATCTCCCGGCCGTCAAAGCCCCAACCAGCAAGCCCCCAACCGTAGTCCCAGCCAGTCAACAGCGCGACGTCTACACCGGGACCATCGCGCAGGACAGCCCCACTCTGCCGCTCGAGCGCATCAAGCGCAGCTACAACGACGCCTCGTTCCGGCAGGCAGCCTCGGAGATGGAAGAGATGGAGGCGCAGCATCTCGCTGCCCTGCCGCCCGCCAAGCAGGCCGCCGCGCTCACGAAAAGCGGCAACGCCTACCTGGGCCGCGGTCTGATGCTTGAGGCCGAGCGCGAGTTCCAGCTTGCCCTCGCCGCCAGCGGCGATGACGCCGACGCCCATGCGGGTCTCGCGGAGGTCCGGCGGCGCAACGGCGATAACGCACAGGCACGCACCGAGGCGCAGGCCTCCATCAAATTGCACCCCAATGCCGCCGCCTGGCTCACGCTGGCACGACTGGATCGCACGGAACATCAGCTCCCCGCCGCCAGCGAAGATATCAGCCACGCCCTCGAGATAGATCCCAGGAACTCCGACGCGCGAGGTCTACAACAATCGCTCACGCCTGCAAGCTCACCGCCGTCCGCTCCACCAAAACCATGAAACCTCTTCGCGCTGCCGGTCTCGCGTTGCTTGTGTTGCTCGCGCTGTGCGGCCTCCGCGCACAGTCCGCAAAGCCGGTTGTGGTCGTGCTTCGACTTGACGACACGATCCAGCCCATCAGCGAGGACTACTTCAACCGCGCGCTCAACCACGCTGCCGACATCAAGGCTGACGCGCTGCTGATCGAGCTCAACACGCCCGGCGGCCTGCTCTCGACCACCCGGAATATGGTGGGACGCATCGGAACGTCGCCCGTGCCGGTCATCGTGTACGTCTCTCCGGATGGAGCACGCGCCGGCTCTGCTGGCTTCTTCCTGCTCGAGGCCGCGGACATCGCTGCCATGGCCCCGGGAACCAACGCCGGTGCCTCGCATCCCATCGTCGAAGGCGCGAAGCTCGACGACACCATGAAGCAGAAGATCGAGAACGACACGGCTGCCTTGCTGCGTTCCTATACCGCGCAGCGCGGCCGCAATCCGCAGGCTGCCGAAGATGCCGTCCGCAACTCCAAGTCCTACACCGTTCAGGAGGCGAAGCAGCTCGGCCTCATCGACCTCATCGCGCCTGACACTACCACTCTCCTGAATCAGATCGATGGCCGCACCATCACGCGGATGAGCGGGGCCAAAACGGTGCTGCACACAAAGGACGCCAACCTTGATACCGTGGTCCCGACGCTGCGCGATCGCGTGCTTGACCGGATGATGAGTCCTGACCTCGCTGTTCTTATGCTGGTCATCGGCGCTCTGCTCATCTATCTGGAGTTCAACGCGCCCGGCACCATCGTTCCCGGAGCGCTCGGCACCCTGCTCGTCCTGCTCTCGCTCTTCGCGCTCAATCTGCTGCCGGTGCACTACACCGCCGTCATGCTGCTGCTGGCCGCGGCCGTACTGATGGTGCTTGAAGTCAAGTTCACCAGCCACGGCGTCCTCGCGCTCGCCGGCATCGTCTGCCTCGTGCTTGGCATGCTCACGCTCGTCGCCGGCCCGGTGCCGGAGATGCGCGTCCATCCCGCCACCGCCATCGCCGCCGGCGTCGCCTTCGGACTCATCACTGTCTTTCTCGTCCGGCTCGCCGTGCGCGCTCGCCACAACAAATCCATGGTCGGCCTCGATGCCCTTCTCGGCCAGATCGGCGTCGTCGTCAAGCCGCTCGAGCCGTTGGGACAGGTCGAGGTGCACGGCGAGCTATGGGAAGCCCACTCCGCCACGCCAGTCCCGCGCGATGGGCGCGTTCGCATCACCGCCATCAATGGACTCACTCTCACCGTAGAGCCACTGCCGCCGCCCGCGTAGTCGCCCGCATGACCACTCTTCTCATCCTTCGGCGGTGCTGCCCTGCTCAGGAGGGAGTGCTGAAAAAATCTCGCGATTGTTCGAAATCGACAAAGTGTAGGATCGATTGTCTCTGCCATGGCTCAGGTATCGACAACTACGGATGAAAATCCTGCGCAACAGATTCTGCCTGTCACCGGGCGCAAATTCTTTCTGTTATTTCTGTTTCTGCTCGCATACCTCGCTCTGTACCCGTACATGGATGATACCGGCGTGCGTTATTACCTGTTCCGCCTGGTGAGCGCCGCCCTCACGCTGATGTGCGTCTACGCGGTGAGTTTCCGGAAAGGTCTTATCTTTGTTGCTCTGGTGCTTGCGGTTCCTTCTATCGTGGAGCACGCGATCGTTTTTCGGCCCAGGATAGAGCCTGCTTCGGTCTTTACTGTCATTCTCAGCTTCGCATTTGACGTTTTCACCATCGTAGTTATCTTTCGCCGCGTCTTTGTGCGCGAAAAGCCGGAGGCGGAGACGATTTTCGGCGCGGTCTGCATTTATCTCCTCATCGGATTTTCCTTCGCTCGGCTCTACGCCATCCTTGCCATCGTCCAGCCTCATGCCTTCTATCTGGATCCCGCGGTCAATCCGCACCCTGTTCCTGTGGGTTTCGATTTTATTTTTTTCAGCTTTGGAAGCATGACGACGGCCGGCGCGGCCGGCATTGCGGCTGCTTCGCCGCAGGTCCGATCGGTGTCCATGATTGAATCCGTTCTGGCGGTGTTGTATATCGCGGTGATGATTGCGAGGCTGATGGGTGCCTACCGGCCAAACCAAGACGGCTCCCGGGAATCCTCATGAGGCCGCATTCGTAATCGAAAGTCGGCTTCTCGTCAGTGATATTTCGTGCCGCGCTGACAATTCCTCGCCCATATTGCGGCGAGGTAACTCCGGCATTGGGAATCCGCGCAAAACCTGCCGTTTCCCCTCGAGCCGTTGGGACAGGTGGAGGTGCACGGCGAGCTATGGGAAGCGCACTCCGCCACGCCCGTCCCGCGCGACGCCCGCGTTCGCATCACCGCCGTCAGCGGACTCACTCTCACTGTCGAGCCGCTACCGCCCGCGTAATCGCCCGCACGACCACTCTTCTCATCCTTCGCCAGCGAAGGGAGAATCTGCAACCAGCACTGTGACGTGCGATGTGAGCTCAGCCTCTCGACAGTCCTTCCCTGCGCAAATAGCACGATTCGGCCTCATAGGCAGCTTCCCATCAGCGATCGCTAGTGAGAAGCGCATTTATCGGGACTCCGCAGCTTCAATGAGTGCGTTGGTCTGTTGGCGTCAACTGAGAACGGAAACCGCTGTCGCCGCCGCCCCTGTTCATTCACGGACACCCTCCGGGCGAAACCGGACGCCCAATTCGGTTCCCATGCGCCTGCGAGATTCCGTAAGCCGCGTTGTTCTCATAAAGTTGCGGCTAAGACACTTTGGCTCTCGAATTGCCCTTCTTTCCATATAGACCTACCGTTAACCCGGAGCCCGACGATGACTACCCTGCTGCAGGACCTCCGATTCGCCCTACGCCAACTGCGCAGGTCTCCCGGCTTCACCATCACCGCTGTTTTGACACTGATGCTGGCCATCGGCGCCAACACAGTCGTCTTCGGCGTATTGAACGCGCTCATCCTGCGTCCGCTGAATGTGCCTCAGGCAGAGAGCCTTTTCCTCATCCAACATGGGAGCGACTCCTATCCCGATTATCTCGATCTTCGCCAGCGCAATCGCAGCTTCGACGATGTGGCTGTTTTTGCTATCCGTCAGTCTGGGCTGGATACGGGCAAAG
>DASZGZ010000421.1:0-6766 GCA_035938355.1 Acidobacteriaceae bacterium | reverse complement strand
CCAAACGCGCCGAAGACGTTTTCTGCCAGACCGCCCGCGCCCGTCGAGCTCGAAAGGATCAGGTTCTCGTTGTACGGGGTCATGAAGAATTTGCCGTAAGAGCCGCGGAGCACAGTGTTCGTCTTGCTGATCCGGTAGGACGCGCCCGCGCGCGGCTCCACCATTGAGCGGCTGGAGATGCCGTTGTAATTGTCCGCGCGCACGCCGCCGCTCAGCAGCCATCCGCCGAAGTGCAGCTCGTCCTCGACGTACACGGCTTCCTGCTTGATGTCCGTGGTTCCGTTGAAGTTGAACAGTGTGCCGCCCCGGCTCAGGTCATACGGCAACAGGCTGGACCGAAAGGCCGGGTTCGGCGTTTCGCCTGCGCCTGTGCAGTGCAGATCGGTTGGATTGGTGACCGGCGCGCCACTTGCGCTGAGGCACGGCGAGTTGTATGCAGGATCGGTGATGCCAAGCCGGAAGTCTTCCGTAAGCGGCGTCTGGTAGATATTCGCGCCGATCTTCAGATTCTGAATGCCCTTCGAGTAAGTGAAATCTTCCTTCAGGCCAAGGTTCGTCAGCCGCCGCGCCTGCTGCAGCGTGGCTGGCTGATCGCTGAAGAGATTTCCAGAAGGGTAGTAGTGCACCTGGTCTTGCCGCAGATAGATGTTCGAGCTCAGCAGCGACGACGGGTTGAAGATGTGGGTCCAGAAGGCGGAGGCATTAAAGCTCTTGATCTCGTTGCGCTGGTCCTGCCCGGCGGCCTGCTGATCGTATTGGTTCGGCGTCTGCGCCCAGGAGCGCGAGGCGCTCAGATCCAGGTGAACGGTGTTGTTCGGGTTCGCGTTCCAGTCCAGCCGCTCGAAGACGTTTTCGACATTGCCGTGATCGTTCATCGGACGGAACTCCGGCGTGTCGAGAAATCGCCCGCTGTTCACCACGTCAAGGCTGGTGAACGATCCATATCGCGACGACCCGATGCCCAGCGTCCCGCCGCCGGTTCCTGTACCGAACGAGCCGTAGCCGCCATAGATGTCGCCGTGCAGCTTCTGGCTCAGGCCGGACTTCGTCGTAGTCTGCACTACCAGGCTTGCCTTGTCGCCATACTCCGCCGGCGGCACGCCGCTGATCACGTTCATGCTGTCGATGGAACTGAGCGCAATCTGGTTGGAGAACTGGCGGCTCTGCTGATCCGTGATCGGCTGGCCATCCACACTGAACTGCACATCCTGATGTTCACCCTGCGCATGGATGATGCCGTCGGAGTCTTGCGCGATACCCGGCGTTGCCAGCGTCACCAGCGAACTCACCGCCGCGTTGGTGTTCTGGTACGGGATTTGCTTCAGCGCGTTCGAGTCCAGGTCCGTGTGCGCGGTCGGCGTATTGGTGACGACATCCTCCGCACCCGCCGTCACGTTAACCGTGGTGGCGACATTGGAGAGCGCAAGCTGCAGCTTCAGGCTCACAGGAACCGCGCTGCGCAGACTCACGTCCGTCGCATCGGAGGCGAAGCCGGGAGCCGCAACCGCCATGTGATAGCTGCCGAAGGGCACATTGCTGAAGAGAAAGTTGCCGGTCGCATCGGATTTCATCTCGTGCTGAAATCCGCTGACAGTGTTTTGAAGACTCAGAGTGGCGCCGGGAATCGCATTCCCCTGCGGATCGGTGACCTGCCCGGTTACAGAGCCGGCCAGAGTCTGAGCGCTGGCAGCTGCGGCCACCAGGATGAATGGCGCAGATGCGGAAAGAATGCGGGTAAACCGCTTGGAATCGAAATACATGTGAGCCTCTGGATCAATGAAGATCGGATATCTGCAGAAAACAGAAGATGGATATGTGCAGAGAGAGCGAGCGCTCTAGAGGCTGGAGGGTGGAGGCCGGGTGGTATGGACTGCAACGAAACTGGGCGAACCGCGGCTGGGTGCCGAGACCAGCAGCACCATCAGCATCTGCATCGTGATGCTCAGGCTGATGACACTGGCAATCGATGGAGTGGTATGGCCGAGCGTGCACATCTGGCAATGTTCGGCATGGCCGTTGACGCCATGATGGTGCATCAGCAACGCAGAGAAGAAGACCACGACCGCAACGCACAAGACCACCGCAACGACGCGAACTGCGAACGATTTGCGGTCTCTCGGGGACATATGGTGAGGCTTGCGGCGGAAGTTGTTACTGATATTTAAGTATCAGTGGTTCTCTGGGTGAAGTCAATGCGCGGACCGGGCCCGAGTGACACGATTCAGTCTTGAACGTGCTCTCTTATTGGACGGTGAAAGTTGTCTTTCCGGTACCCAGCGGGTGCGATTGTCCGTGCCATTCAAAGGTGCCAAGCAGGCCCGGCGGCAGAGTAATCTCGGCGTGCAAGCCCCGCGCGGTCAATTCGTACTGCGCGATGATCTCTCCCCGTGGGTGCGGATAGTGCACGGTGAGCTTTTTCAAATCGCCAAGCTCCGGAGCGATCCTGACCGTGCGGAAGCCTGGGCTTCCGGGATGAACCCCGCCGACAATTGTCAGCAAATCGTACGTCGGATGCGCACTCCACGCGTGCGAGTCGGAGCGGGTATCGCCCGGCATCTCCGGCCAGGTGCTGAAGCCCATCGGCAGCAGCTCGCGCCACGGCCCCAGTGACGAGAGATACAGATCGCCCAGTCCGGCATGCTCCAGCGCCCGCGCCAGATAGAAGCGGAAGTAGTAGCTGGCCGGCGTCAGGTGCTCCTTGTCATGCACGATGCGCCGCAGCACGTCCTGCTGATCGGCTTTGGGGATCACGTCATAGAGCACACCCAGAATGTTTGCGTGCTCGCTGAAGAGAGTGCGATCCGGAGTGTCGGCCAGCAGCTTCCGCTCGGGCGACCAGCAGCGCGCGTAGATCCCACCGCGCATGTGCTGCAAACTCCGTTCATACGATGTCGCGATGGCCGGATTGCCAAACGCGCGCTCGAGCTCTGATGCGTCACGTAGCGCACCCGCCATTTCCAGCGACAGCACGCACGACTCTCCATGTCTGTCGAAAGTCGGAATCGTCACGCTCTCCGGCACCCAGTCCACGAAGTTCCAGTAAGGAGGTTCGCTCAGCAACCCATCCGGTTGCAGATAGCCGAAGAACCACGCCAGGACATCGCGCGTCCCCTGCAGATTCTCCGTAACCATCTGCGCATCCGGCCGATACCAGTACAAATCATCCAGCATGCCGATCCAGTAGAGCGAAAACGGTGGGATGATCTGCTGCAGGTTGCTGGGATAGCGGCTTTGCGTGAGCCCCTCGGGGATGTGCGAGTTGGCAAAGGCCGCGATCGCCTGCCGCGCCAGCCGATCGTCGCCGGCCACCGCGTACGAGATCAGCGCCTGGATGCGCGTATCACCGATGTACTGCAACTGCTCGTAGTACGGCGTATCCATGTAAGTCTCATGCGCGTCGAGCCGCGCCGTGCGCCAGCCGATCTCCCAAATGCGCTGCAAATCGGCATCATCCGAATCGAAGAGCGCGCGCTGCTCGAACGGATATGTGCTCTCGTGCGCGCCCAGATGCTCCAGCGTCAATCCCTCGTCGCCCGTCTCGATATCCATCTGCAGATATCGCCAGGTGCGCCACCACAGCGGCTCAAACGTATGCTTCTGGCCGCCGTCCGGCAGCACCTCATCATGGAAGCCGATGGCATGCCGGTCCGCAACGTCGTTGCGGTTGCCCTTTTTCAGTTGTGCGTCGTAGAGCGCCTCAGCATAGGTAAGGACGACGCGTGACCCGCGTCCGCCGCTGAACGTCAGCTCGGGGTAAGCCGTCGTCAGCGTCTTGCGGTCCAGCAGCACCTGCGTTGTCGTATGCGGAGGAATACTCAGCACACCTGCAGGAAATCCCGAGCGCGCCGCATCCGCCAATCCCGCGCGAACAATGGCCCCCGGGCTCTCCTCCTTGTAGGTCATCTGCGGCAATGGGTCGGGCATCAGGCGCCATGGAATGTTTGCAACCTCGTGCTCCGCAGCCGCCTGCCCTGCGTTCGCGCCATCATCCTCACGCATCGCCGTGTGCGCGCTCACCCAGTGCAGTGATGTGTCGTCCGGCTGCTGCCACGTCCAGTTGTACTTCGCCGCAGTCATCGTCTCGCCGGGGTCCGCTGCCATGTAATCGCCCCGGCCATCGTTGGCACGCGGGATCACGGCAATCCCCGGCTCCTCCGCAACCGACCAGCTTGCATTCGTATCTGCAGCGGTTTCCTGTTTCGTATCTCCCTGCACCAGAAACGCGGTGCGGTCCGACATCTGCGCGATGGCCGCGTAGATGCCGAAGTTCCACACCGTGGCCGTCAGCAGGTTCGTGCCGGCATGCAGCGCCGGCGCCAGATCGAAGGTCTCGTAACGCCAGTGCGGCAGGTCGCTCGCCGCCGGGCCTGCGCCGATGCGCTGTCCGTTCACATAGAAGAGGAACCGGCGATCGCCGCTCACATGGACGACGTAGTGCTGCGGCACGGCGGGCACCTCGATCGCTTTGCGGAAGTGCAACACGATCGGCTCCCGCAGCGGTGCCGTCGGATGCGAGATCCAGATGGCCGACCACTGCTCACGCGGCTCCTCGCCGTGCATCACGATCGCGGTAGCAGCTAGAGCGATAGGGAAGAGGAGCGCAATCATGCGCCAGAGCAACGGCTTGCGAACGAGCAAAGAGACCCCCTGGCGTGAAGCATAGCGCGCGATGGCTACTTCATCGAATCGCGCAGTGAGATCAGCGTTCGGTCGCGATCACTGAGGCGAATCAATCCCCGCTGCGGATACTCCACGTCCAGAATCGTATACACCGTCAGGGTCACCGCCACGGCCAGCGCAACCGAGTGCACCCAGTCGTGTGGGCCGGGTTTCATGCTGTACCCCGCCATCAGGGCGCTGCCGCCGCTGAAGATGAACAGCAGCCAGTACACCACCGCCGGTGGATGCATGTAGAAGGCATTCTGCCGCGTCGATGTGATATCGATCATGTCGTTGATCGCCGGCAGCAGCAGCTTCGTGGCATCGGAATTGGCTCCCGGCGAGGAGGCGGCGGCCGTGGCTCGCTGCCATATCGCGCGTTGCAGCTGGGCCGTCTCTGGCGAAATCTCCTGTCCCGCACCCTCAAACAGATGCAGTCGCGAATTCGTGTAATCACGAAAAAGCTGTCGCAGCTCCGGCTGCATCTGGGGCGGCAGCAGATCCAGCCGCAGAAACGCTGTGCCGATGTCGTTCACCTCTTCCGTCAGCAGCAACCCGAAGAGCGCGAAGATCGCTCCTTCGATCGTGCTGTTTCCTTCCGACTCGCGTCGACGGCGCTGCCATCGGCCCAGTTCCAGCAACAAAATCATTGCAGGGAAGAGCAGGAACGCGAATGCGGGATAGAAGGTCATCTATGCGTCACTGTAATGGATACAATTGGATGTTGCGGAAGTACACCTCCGCGCCCTCGGACTGAAATAGTATCTTGCCCTCGTTCGGAAATGGATCTGTGCCTTCGTTCACCAGCTTGCCGTTCACGTATTGCCGCACCGTATTGCCCTCCGTCACCAGCTCCAGCACATTCCATTTGCCGTAAGGCTTCTCCACCTCGCCAGTGGGAGACCGAAAGCCCACCACGTTCTGCGCCGGCGCCTTGTCGAAGCGCGGGATGAGCAGCGCACTTCCCGGAGGCCCGGTCACTCGCTTGCCGTCGCGCCCGGTCAACGCCGCGCCGTCCGTCATCCAGAAGTCGCCCGTGCCGCCTTCGCAGATCTGAAACTCAATGGACCGCGGCCACACCTTCTGCTCGCCCTGGATGTTGTACAGGATACCGCTGTCCCGCGCCTTTCCCGCGCGCTCGCCATAGGTGCCCTCGCCCCACTTGAACTCCGCGCGCAGATAGTAGTCGTGGAAGGTCTGCTTCGTGATGAGGTAGCCCATCTCCTTGCCCGATATGTGAATCACTCCGTGCTCCACCGTGAACACGTGCTCCGGATCGGAGTTCAGTCCCTTCGTCTTCAGGAAGCTGTCGAATGCATTGAGCCCATGCCCGTCGAAGAGTGCCATCGCCGGGCCATGCGGTGGAATCGGCGGCTGGTCCCCGGCCCACGCCGTTCCCACAGCCATCCACCCCGCCATCAGCGCTGCCAGCACACTAGCCCTACCAGGTCCCGTCATCCTTGTCCCTCCTGATTATTTCTGTTCTGGATCGTGAACGATCACTGCACCCCACGCCGCCGGGCTCAGGTCGCGTGCGTGTCGTGAGAACAGCCAGTGGTGTCCATCCAGATCTTCCGCCGCATACTGAAACTCGCCGTAGACCGTCTCGTGCGGCTCCTCCAGTATCTTCGCGCCCGCCGCCTTTGCCCGGAGATAGTGTGCGTCCACATCTTCAACAAAGATCGTCAGCGACTGCGTGCCAAAGCCCAGCTTCGCCGGAGACCGCTCTTCCCGGGCCTGCTTTAGCATCACCACCGCGTCGCCCAGCCACACCTGCGCGCCACTTATCGGCTCACCATAGTGGTAGTGCTCCACGAAACCGAAGGCATTGCTCAGCCACGCGATGGCCGCCGGCAAATCCTGATACATCACATGCGGCAAGACCGCATCGACCGGTACAGATCGGTTGCGCATCATGTCCGCCATTCTAACGGCGCGTTCTCCCCTTGACGTCCTACATATCGCGGTGGTTATATGTAGAACGTCATAGAGAGAAGACACAAGATGCCGCCGGAGAAGTCAGAAAAAGAGAGGTCCGACCTGCTCCAGGGAACTCTCGACATGCTCATTCTCAAGATCGTCGCCATCGGCCCCGTCCACGGCTATG
>DASZGZ010000420.1:0-6394 GCA_035938355.1 Acidobacteriaceae bacterium | reverse complement strand
AGGCTGTTGCGGTATCGCGCAAAGCTGGCGAGCACTGCGCGCGATTGCGCGAGCGGCAGCGGCGTAAGCAGTGGCGGCTCCTTCTTGAAGCGCCGACGCGCGGGCTCCTCTTTATGCGCCTTCATCTCCACCGTAAAGCGGCTGAGTGTGCTGAGCGGAGTTTCGCGCTTTGCCTTCTGCAGCGCATCGGATACGGGGGTGACACGCTCCAGACGATGCACCTGGTAACGGGCGAGCTCGATCACCGGCATACGCGCGAGCGCGGTGGCGAGGCGGCGGTAATGCAGAGCAAGGATGTGCACGGCGTCGCGACAGGCAGACTGCTTCTGCCCATTTTCCCGTCCGGCGAGGACCAGGCTGGTAGCCATGCGCTTGAGGTCCCATTCGAAGGGCGCCGTACAGGTTTCATCGAAGTCGTTGATGTCGAAGATGAGCCGGCCATCCGGAGCAGCGTAGGCACCGAGGTTGCGCACATGGGCGTCGCCGCAGATCTGCGAGATGATTCCGGTATTGGGGATTGCAGCGAGGTCCGCGGCCATGACCGCCACGGCGCCGCGAAAGAAGCCGAAGGGCGAAGCGAGCATTCGTTCGTATTTCAGCGTGACCAGCGATGAGATGCGTCCGCGCATGGAGTGGGCGATGGTGGCGACCGGAGAGGGCCGGCGGGCGGGCGGACGCCAGTGCGCGTGCTCCTGGCGACGCAGTTGCTTGCGACGCGCCTGTCCCAGGGCGTGCCGCTCCGTGGACGAAATGCGAGCTGTCATACGTAGCTGACGATACATCCCCGAGTATGCCGCGTAAAACGTCGGCGAGGAGAATCAGGACGCCTGAACGATCTTGCTCATGACGTCTTCCCGTTCGGCATCCGCGAGTGCCGGCATGCCACCTGCATGGGACGCCATCCAGCCGCCCCAGCGATTTCCGGCAGCATTGAGCTGAGCCAGCGGTGCGCCGCAGAGGTAATAGTGCGTCAGCGCGGCAGTGAAGGCATCGCCAGCGCCGACTGTATCCACGACCCTCGTCGGATAGCCGGGGTGGCGATCGACCTGGTTGCGGGTGATCAGCAGGCTGCCCTGGGAACCAAGGGTGATGGCCACCAGCTTCACGGGAAACTGATCGATGATCTGCCGCGCGCCGTTGAGCAGGAACTCGGGCGAGGTGCCCGCCTCATCCGGAAAGCCCAGCACGGAGAGCACCTGGGGCATCTCATCCGCATTCAGCTTGAAGATGGTGGCCAGTTCGAGCGATTCCTCGACAATCTCGGAGCTGAAGAAAGGTGCGCGGAGATTTACGTCGAAGACGCGGACGCACTCCGGGCCAGTTTCATGAAGAAAGCTCTCGATGGTGCGGCGCGACGCGGGCGAGCGCTGCGCGAGGGTGCCAAAGCAGACGGCGTCTGCCTGCTCCGCCAAGGCAAGCCAGTGCGGGGTAAACTCCAGAAAGTCCCACGCGACCGGCTCGTGAATGGTGTACTGCGGCTGACCCTCTTCAAGAGTCACCGTCACGGTTCCGGTGACACGGCTGAAATCTTCCTGGATATAGCCGGTGTCCACCGGTGTGGTCTTGAGAAGCGCCATGGCCTCGCGGCCGAGCGGGTCTGTACCGATGCGGGTGGCGATGGCGCCGTTGTTGCCCAGACGGGCCGCCATGACGGCGAAATTGGAGACCGCTCCGCCCAGTTGCGGACCTGCAGGAAGCATGTCCCACAACAACTCACCGAGGCCGACGATGGTCTTGCGGTCGCTCATAGCGACCTCGCCGCGGGAGGGACGTGGTCGGGATGCTGCAGACCTGACCCATTTGCGCGAGCAAGAGCGAATTTGTCACCAAGGCGTTGCTGAAGCGGCCGTTGCATCGTGTGCTCCCGGGGACCGCACGGACGTGCCCCGAGCCTATCATGGGCTCCGCGATTGAGCATCTATCTAGACGACACACACGCCAACATGCCGCGCGCGGTGGTAGTCTTCGAGGCCGGGCGGTCTTGGCGTAGCAGGAGTCTGCGAGGAGGTGCCATGCACAGAGTGATGCTGGCAGCATTGTTGGGCCTGAGCCTGGCGGCAACAAGCCAAACGGGGCGTGCGGCAGGGCAGAGCACGCATGGGAATGCCCAGAGCCAAGCGGCTGCGGAGAACGGCGACGTCTGGTGGAAGCATGCCGTGATTTACGAGATTTATCCGCGCAGCTTCCAGGATTCGAATGGCGACGGCATCGGCGATCTGAACGGCATCACCAGCCGGCTGGACTATCTGAAGGCACTCGGCGTGGACGCCATCTGGCTGTCGCCGATCTACCCCTCGCCGCAGATCGATTTCGGTTACGACATCTCGGACTACGTCGGCATCGACCCCGCATATGGCACCATGGCGGACTTCGACCGTCTGGTGGCGGAGGCCAAGAAGCGGGAGATTCGCGTGATTATGGACATGGTGATGAACCATACGTCCGACAAGCATCCGTGGTTTATCGAGTCGGAAAGCTCGAAGAAGAATCCAAAGCGCGACTGGTACGTATGGAAGAACGGCAAGGGACCGGGGCAGCCGCCGAATAACTGGCAATCGGCCTTCGGTCACTCGGCGTGGCAGTACTCGCCGAAGACCGACCAGTGGTACTACCACAAGTTCTATATCCAGCAGCCCGACCTGAACTGGCGCAACCCGAAGGTGGAGCAGGCGATGTGGGGGAACGTGCGCTTTTGGCTGAACAAGGGCGTCGCGGGCTTCCGGCTGGACGCCGTACCGACGCTCTTTGAGGACGCTTCACTGAAGGACGAGACGATCCTGCCCGGAACAAACAAGTACGGCGATCCGAATATCGATGGATCGCTGACGGAGAACCTGCCGGAGGTCCACCGGGTGATGCGCGACCTGCGCGATGTCACCAACGGCTTCCCCGGCAATCGGGTACTGATCGGAGAGACCTATCTGCCGAATATCCAGGAGCTCAAGAAATGGTACGGAGCCAACCACGATGAGCTGCAGATGCCGATGGACATGCAGATAGGCTTCATCAACAAGCTGGACGTGAACGAGTTTCGCCAGCGCATCGACGAAGTGGAGCACGATATCGACGACAACCAGCCGCTGCTAGTCTTCGACAACCATGACAACCCGCGCATGGACGCGCGCTATGGCGACGGCAGGCACGACGTGGAAATCCAGCGCATGCTCGCGACCATCCTGTTCGCAACGCGCGGCACGGCACTGATGTACTACGGCGATGAGATCGGGATGAAGACCACGCCGCCCACCCGGGTGGAGGACGTAAAAGACCCGGTAGGCAAGACCGGCTGGCCCCAGGACAAGGGCCGCGATGGCGAACGGACACCCATGCAGTGGGATGGCGCGCCCGAGGCGGGATTTACAACGAGCGACAAGCCCTGGTTGCCGGTGCCGGACACATACAAGACAGTCAACGTGGCCGAAGAGGTGCACGACGACGACTCGCTGCTGAACTGGTACAAGCAGCTTATTCATCTGCGTCGCGACAATCCGGCGTTGCACTCCGGCACACTGACCATGCTGAATACGACGGATACAAAGGTGCTCTCCTGGATACGACAGATGCCCGGACAGCCGGCGGTGGTGGTGGCGTGCAACTTTACCGCGGAGCCGCAGAAAGTCAGCTTCGACCTGTCGCAGCAGGGCGTCACGAGCAAGCAGGCGAAGACGTTGATGAAAACACCGGGCTCAAGCGACCCGGCCTCGCTCGATGCGGTCAGCCTGCCGCCGTTCGGGGTGTATATCGGACAGGTGCAGTAGGCGCAGGTCAGTTTGCCGAAGATGAGGGAGCCGCGCCGTCGCGTTTTGCGCTGAGCACAATCGCGTATCGCGCGTAGACGTCTTCGAAGACAGCGTCCCAGGAAGCGGAGAGCGCATATTGCCGCGCTCGCTCGCGCATTGCGGCGTGAGTCGTCGTATCGGCAGCGAGCTCTGCGATGGCCGCGGCGAAATCGCTGTCTGCGCGGATGAAGCCGGTTTCGCCGTCGCGGACGATGCGGGCGGGACCGCCATCCGGCGTGACGATGGCGGGGACGCCAGAAGCAAGAGCCTCGAGCACCACGTTACCGAAGGTGTCGGTGTGCGAGGGAAAGACGAAGGCGTCCATGTTGGCGTAGGCGCGGGCCAGCGCCGCACCGCGGAGGACTCCGGTGAACTCCGCGCGGGAGAGACGCTCTCGCAGCCAGGCCTCCTCTCCGCCGTGGCCGACGATGAGGAAGCGATATTTCTCTACGCCCCGCTGGCGAAGCTGCTGCTCAATCGTCACCAGCAGGGCGACATTCTTCTCGACCGAGAGACGGCCGACGAATCCGAGCACAACGTCTTGACCGCCGGCGGCCCGGTCATCCATTGGGCGATCGGCCGCAGGGCGATCACGATACACGGGCGAGAATGCCTCGGTATCGACGCCGCGTGTCATCAGATAGCAGGGCCGGCCGGTGGCGCGTTCGAGCAAGGCGCAAAGTGCGGGGTTCGGCGCGAAGAGCACGCGCGCCTGCCTGTAGTAGAGCGCGGAAGCCCAGAGGGCGGAGGATTCGATCTGCCGGCCGACGCGGGGACCGCGCGCACCGAAGAGGCGTGTGAACCATCCCGACCGAGTGGCTGCGTACTCATGCACGTTGGTGTGCCAGGAGGCGACAAGCGGCACGCGCAGATGACGCGCGATCCAGGCGCCGATGAAGCCAAGCTCCGAAGGTCCTGTGATGTGGATGATGTCGGGGCGGAAGCGCCGGGTGTCCGCGAGGATGCGCGGCAGGTGGCGCCAGTACGCCAGATCAAAGCGAAGATCCTTCTCCACGGGAAAGGAGAATGCGCTGCGGGGCAGCTCGAGGGTGCGCACGGCGCCATCCTTGGCGGCGCCATCCGCGGGTCCTGCACGCACGCAGAGGAAGGGCAGGCTGTGGCGGCGGGCGAAGGCTTCAAAGTGCCGGCTGGTGTGGGCTACGCCGTTGATCTCGTGGAATGCGTCGGGGAAGTACGCAACTCTGGGCGGAACTCTGGGCGGGGCGGAGAGCGAAGGACCGTCAGAGGCCGCAGGCATGACGGGAGTGTATGCGGTGCGCCCGCAGAAGCAAACAGCTACGAGGCAGCTTCGCCGTCGCCGAGAGCGAAGTGCAACTGCCGCGACTCATTCCAGGCCAACCGCAGGCTGCCACGGAGTGGCGCGCTCCCCATGAGGCGAACAATGCCGATGCTGAGCCGCAGCATGAGTGGTGCGTGACCGCTGGGCCACAGCGCACTGACCGGCTGCGGAATCCCATTCGCGTCCGGGTGATAGACGCGCTCGTCCCAGCGGCGCGAACCTTCGGGAAAGTCGGGGTAGTTGCGCACGGCGTCCAGCGTGGACTGCATGATGCGGTGCTTCCACGGCTGCGCATACTGTGGCATGAAGAGGACGTGGCTCCGGCCTTCGTCGCGTATCTCGTGCACAAATTCGTTGAAGGAGGTCGCATTGGTGAGGTTGACGTTGCCGTTCGGCTCCAGCCCATGGCGGTCGCCGCCGGAGATGAGGAGCTTGTTCCAGCGGGCGGCCAGGGCGCGCACCACGCGGTTCTCGTTCCAGCCTCGCAGGCCATTCAACTCCATGGCATCGATGAAGCGTCCGTTCTGTCGCATGAAATCGTCCACGCGTAGTGCATGGCGGGCGCAGCCGATCTCGTAGAGGTCCCACATGGGGTGGTTGAAGATGATGAGGACATTGGGCAGCGCATGGAGCGCGCTCAGCAGTTCGGTCAGACGGCGGTCCGACGGCTTGGCGGTGAACTCCTTAAATGTCTTCATCCACTGCGCGCCCTGTGCGCTGGGCAGATTGTGAATGCCGAGGTGGAAGCACTGATCTGCTCCAAACGGCGTGGTCCATTCGACGGAGACGGGAATGTGACGCGCGCTGGCTACGGTACGCAGCAGTTGAGGCGCTTCGATGTTGTCGTGGTCGGTGATGGAAACCAGCGCGGGGCGGTTGAGCCGGTTCTCGATCTGGCGGCGCTCGAGGTCAAAGGCCAGGCGCGGCGTGAGCGGGGGCGTCCACCAGGCGCTTGCGTAGTCCAGCTTTACGACGGAATGCCGGGCATGAATGACTTCGAGCCGCTGGAAGAGACGTCCAAAGAAGCCGTCGCTGGCGAGGACCTTGACGACAAAATCGAGGGTCTCTCTGGAGCGGTTGGTGTGGCTGTGCAGCGAGACGCCGGTGTTGAAACTGCGCGCGGCATCAGGATTCTTCCACAAGTAAGAGATCTGCGATCCCTTCATGGCCAGCTCCTCAGACCTGCATGGTCAGTATGAGAACGGCCCGATGAAAGGGGCATTACGCGGACAAGAAGATGCCGTAACTTTCGTGCAAACTGCGGTTCCAGATCGGAAAGGAACCGTGTTAGTTACGGGCCTGAACGTGGCCTTTA
>DASZGZ010000419.1:0-14269 GCA_035938355.1 Acidobacteriaceae bacterium | reverse complement strand
GTGAAGCCACGGCCTTGTGCTTCGCAGGATCGCCTGCGCCAACCGGCAGAATCTCTTCCCAGTTCTTCCAGTCACGATTGGCGATCTGCATGGCCACCGGCGCGCCGATGGTTCGCCCGTGACGCACGCCGGAAAGTATGTGTGCAGTGTCCGTCTCGATGCGCATGCGGCCGCCGCGGCCATATCCCTGCTGGCGCCGCCACAGTTCACGATCGATGAATGCCTGATCGACTTCGAGTCCAGCTGGGAGTCCCTGCACCAGCGCGATCAGGGCCTCGCCGTGCGACTCACCCGCGGTTGAGAAACGTAGCATGTGCCTTCCCGGTCAAACCTCGATTGTAAAGGACTGGCCGTCCGGCGGACGCGCCTGCGGCGCATGTTGTGAGGTTCGCTTCCTTTGGTCGCTCAGGTCTGGGCGTGCTGGCAGAGCCGAATCCTTGTTGAGACGCCACACCTAGCCCAACAGCCACTCATACTGCACATCCGTCAGAGGCACCACCGAAAGCCGGAACTGCCGAAAGAGCAGTGACCCGTGGAACACCGGCGCCTCGCGCATCTCCGCAAGCGTCTTTGGATGCTTCAGCCGTTTGCCGGGCGCGATTCGCACGATCGGACTTTTCGGGTTCGACGCGTCCACCGACACGACGTGCGCAGTGCCCACCGCGGCCTTCTCCGTCACCGTGTGATAGATGACGAGCTTCTCGCCCTTCTTCATCCCCGCCAGGTTCATCAGCGCCTGCGGGTTCTTCACGCCGTCCCAGGTCGTCTCGCCATCGCGTTCCAGATCGCTGTAGGAATACGACTCCGGCTCACTCTTCAGCAGGTAAGGCATCGTTCATCACCTCGCCACTCGCGTTGTCATCCGTCTCGTTCAGATCCTTTTCAGGATCCTCGTCAGCTTCGCCCAAAGAAGCCCGGCTGTCCAGAAAGGCCCGGCTGTCCAGCAGCGGGCGCTCGAGCGCTCTAATCCAGTCCGTCATCTCGTCCGCTTCGCGGCCCTGTTGCGCGCTGCGGTCCAGCTCGGTGCGCACGGAGTACATCTTCGCGTCCAGATCATCCAGGTAATGGAAGAGGATCGCGTCCGGTGTCATCGGCAGCTTCGGGGAGCCGAACTCGTACTTGCCGTGATGGCTGAGCACGATGTGTTCCACCAGCAATCGCAGCCGCGGTGGAAAGCCAGGAATGGCTGCGATCTTCTTCTCGATCATCGCAATCCCCAGCGTGATATGGCCCAACATCTGGCCCTCGAGCGTGTACTCGAAGTTCATGCTCCAGCGAAGTTCCTCGAGCTTGCCGATGTCGTGCAGGATCGCGCCGGTCATCACCAGGTCGCGATGCACCTCCGGATAGTGCGGCGTGACGCGGTCGCACAGCCCCAGCAGGGACACGATATGTTCGAGCAGACCGCCGATCCAGGCGTGATGCAGGTACTTTGCCGCCGGCGCGCTGCGCAGCAACCGGGCCGTCTCTGGATCGTCAAGAAAGCTGCGAACCAGTTGTTGCAGAAAAAGGTCGGTGAAGCTGTCGACGAAGTCATTCAGTTTCGCCCAGAGATCGTCGATCGAGAGGCTCGTATGCGGCTGGAAATCCGCGAGTGTGTATTCGCTCTCCGCTGCCTTGCGGATTTTCTTGATGGTGAGCTGAGGCCGTCCGTTATAACCAGAAACCTCAACCTGCACTTTAACGATGTCGCCGGCTTGAAACGTCTCGGCTGAGGCCTCGAAGTTGTCCCACATCTTGGCTTCGCATTGCCCGGTGCGGTCCGTCAGCCGCAGTGAAAGGTAAGTAGCCCCGTCACGCTTGCGGCTGAACTGCTTTTGCGCGACGACGAAAAAGTCGGTGACTGTCTGGCCCTCATACTTCGCAATGTCGCCGAGGAAGACAGTCTTGGTATGCGTGGGAAGCAGCGCGCCCTGACTCACTGTGGATGACTCACTGCTGTGGTTGTGCCGGGGGCGGCGTTGGGACCCCCGCAGGAGTTGTCCCGTTCTGCGGTGCCGGCGCGGTACCGTTGTCAGCCGGCGGGTTATCCGCTGATGCAGGCACGGTGCCCGGTGTGGCAAGAGGCGAAGGCGTGGAACCTTGCGGTGTCGCGGGCGCTGTCTCCTTCTTGTTGACCTCATCGGAGTAGCGCGTCTTCTTTTCGCCCTTCTCCTTTGGCGCCTTCTTTTTGGCGGCGGTATCCCCAGCCAGGCCCAGCGGAGCGGATTGCGTCTTTTGTGCCGCCGTCTCTTCTGGCGCTACCGGCTGCGCAACTCGCTCGTTCTCGACCTGATCTGGCGTCTTGGGCTTCTTCCCCTTTGGCTCACGGGCGCGGTAGGAGAAGCGCGTCTTGCGCTCGACTGTACCGACGTTTTCATCACCGGGAACATCGGTGGAGGTGGAATTGGAAGCTACCTGCGACTCGGCGCCTGCGCCCGCTTCCGTCCCGGCAGCCTGTTCGGACCCATTGGTCGGATGTGCCGCAGGTGGCAGCGCCTCGCGCGGCGCCTGGCCAAACCGGATCTTTTCTTTCTTGCCCGGCTTCTCTACAGCGGGAGTCTTGGCCAGCGCAGTCGTCGTCCCGGCGGCGGTTGTTTTGCCAGCAGCAGCCGTCGAGCCTGGGTTCCCGGCCGTCGCCGTTGCAGCAGCATTCCCTTCAGCGCCATTCCCCGTTGAGTTCGTTGTCTTCGTTCCGGGCGTATTGGTCGCTGTCTCGGTAGCTTCGCCGGCATGCCGTCCACGGTGCGCGCCGGTATAGCGGCTGCGCTTGAAATGCACCTTCTTCTTCGGCCCGGGGGGTGTGTAGGCGCTATAGGTCGGTTTGGTGGGGTTTTTTACCGCCGCCGTGTCCTCGTAGCCGGGGCGCACATCGATGTAGGCGTTCTCTCGCAGTTTGGCCAAATACTCGCGCAGCCTCGGCTGCATCTCGGACATAAAGGCCGCCTCTTCCACCTGCGGACGGATCGCGGCCAACGGTTGCGTGCCGCCGGGCGTGTGTTCGGTGACTTTCAAAATCACGTAGCCCTGGCGGGTACGAATTGGTTCGGTCGACTGGCCGGCCGGCAGTGCGAAGGTCGCATCCTCCAGTTGTTTCGCCAGTTTTCCGCGGGTCCATGTGCCCAGATCGCCACCCTCCGCCGCTGTGGAATTGGCAGAGTTTGCCTTGGCCAGATCCGCAAAGTTCGCGCCGCCTTTGATCTTTGCATCCAGATCGTCTGCTTTCGCTTTGGCAGCAGCCAGGTTGGCCGCTTCGTCGCCGGTGGACGATACCGGGACAAGAATTTCGCTCAACCGCACCGACTCGGGCTGCGTGAAGTCGCTCTGGTGCTTCTGGTAATACTGCTGCAGCTCGGCCTGCGTCATTTGTATGCGGCGGCCGACCTCCTCGCGGATCACCTGCTGGGTGATGATGCCGTTGCGGATGTTCTGCTTGAAATCCTCGTAGGAGGCGCCCTGGCTGGCCGCAGCCTTCTCCAGGTCTTCCATCGAATCCAGGTGGTTCTGCTTGCGGATATCGTCCAGTCGCCGCACCAACTCGGTCTCACCGTTGATGTCCAGTTCCTTGCCCTTCGACAGCAGCAGTTGTTGATCGATCAGGTCGCGCAGCAGATCGCGTTTGTGATCCTGAAGTTCCTGTTCGCTCCAGTCCTGCTGACGACCTTCCTGCTCCAACTGGGCCGCCGAGCGGTTGTAGTCCGAGGTGGTGATGATCTGGTCATTGACCTGTGCCACCCTCTCTTCAACCACATTGCCCCCGAAGGGCGAGGCCTCGGCCTTGGGATCGAACTTCGCCCGCTCCGCCTGCTGCTCCGGAGTCAGAGGCTTGTTGGTCTTCTTCTGGGCGAGGGCGGGAGCGGCGGCAAGCAGGGAACCAGCCAGCAGCCAGGCACAAACGTCGGAACGGCGAAGGGTCATGAATCTCTCTACAATCCGGCGTGCAGGCCGGGGTCTCGGATCGGAAATGATCGTTCGGAGCAGACTTGCGACGCCGGCTCGCCCGGACATCCTGCCTCGTTGTCTCAAGCTTACTGAAGACGCGCTTGTGCACATTCTACTCACCACGGACGGTGCATGCACCAGGTCGATTCTGACCCCGGCAAGCGTCCGCATCGCCGCGACCCCAGCGAGGGCTGAGGCGCATTTTTGCCTGCCCGATTTACCCAGTCCGGTTCCCCGGTTGGGCAGCCTTTCCATCACACCTACGTGGCAGGTTTGCGACGCTGGTCCTGCTCCCCGCGGTGCTATACTCGCGTCTAATAAGCAAGCGCCAGGACTGCTGTTTGTTTGGGTGTGCCTGCCGCAGCTATCCTTTCCCATGGCATCCAGTCCGCGCCGCTCAGCTATTGCCGTTGCTGTCTTCCTCGCCGCTTGCGCGGCCGGTGGCACGCTTGTCGAACGCACCGTAGGCGCCCAGGCACAGGCCGATGAGTCGGCCCTGCGCAATGACCTGCGCTCCTTCACCACCGTCTACAGCCTGGTAGAGCAGAACTACGCCGAGCCGCTCAACGGCGATAAGGCCGAGCGGGCCATCTATGACGGCGCCATCCCGGGGATGCTGCGCGTGCTCGATCCCCACTCCAGCTTCTACGATCCCAAAGCCTACGCGAAGATGCGCGAGGACCAGCACGGCAAATACTACGGCGTGGGCATGACCATCCAGCCGCAGAACAACAAGATCGTCGTGCTCTTTCCCTACGAGGGGACGCCTTCCTTCCGCGCCGGCCTCCGCCCAGCCGACGTCATCATCGCGGTGGACGGCAAGTCCACCGACAATATGGACTCGACCGAAGTCGCCAACATGCTGAAAGGCCCCAAGGGCACCCATGTCCAGGTGACGGTCAACCGCTACGGACAGTCCAAGCCGCTGAACTTCGACCTGGTCCGCGACGAGATACCGCACGGCTCGATTGATCTCGCCTTCATGATCCGGCCCGGCGTCGGCTACATCCACATCACGCAGTTCCAGGAAACCACTGGCCACGAAGTTGGCGAGGCCCTGGAGAACTTTGGACCCGGCCTCAAGGGTCTGGTGCTCGATCTGCGCAGCAACCCTGGTGGACTGCTCACCGAAGCGGTCTCCGTCTGCGATAAGTTCCTGCAGAAGGGCCAGGTGATCGTCTCGCAGCGCGGACGCGCCTATCCCGAACAGACCCAGCGCGCCACCCACGGAAATGGCGGAAAGAACTTCCCCATCGTTGTGCTGGTGAACCACGGCACAGCGTCGGCGGCGGAGATTGTCAGCGGAGCATTGCAGGACCACGATCGTGCACTGGTCGTTGGCGAGACCACCTTCGGCAAAGGTCTGGTGCAGACGGTCTATCCGCTTTCCGACAACACCGGCCTCGCGCTGACGACCTATCACTATTACACGCCCAGCGGCCGCCTTATCCAGCGCAACTACAATGGCGTTTCGCTTTACGACTACTACTACAACCACGATCAGGCGCCTCCAACAGACGAAAAAACCCGCGAGGTCAAGCTGACTGACTCCGGCCGCACCGTCTACGGCGGGGGCGGCATCACGCCGGACGACAAAATCGCCACACCGAAGTCAAACCACTTCCAGGACGTGCTGCTGGAGCACTACATCTTCTTCAACTTCGCAAGCCACTACTTGGCCAATCGCACCGTGGACAAGAGTTTCCAGGTGGACGACGCGGTGATGAATGAATTCCGTCAATTCCTGAACAGCCAGCAGATTACCTTCTCGGAACAGGATCTGAACGGCGTTTCGGATTGGGTCAAGGCGAACATCAAGGCAGAAATCTTCACCACCCAGTTCGGCCAGGAGCAAGGGCTGCGCGTACGCGCCGATTGGGACCCGATGATCGGTCAGGCCATCAACTATCTACCACAGGCACAGGCCCTCGAAGATCAGGCTAAGAAGGCCGATGAGCAGCGCGCCTCGGCTGCTCTCCACGCAGACCAGTAAGCCTTCTCGACCTCTTGTCGGCCATGAGCGCGCGGTCAGCAGTCCAACTCGCGGAGGACGGTCATCATGGCAGACAAGGTCCAGCAGCTGGGTCTCGAGCGTGACTACAAGCAATATCTCTACTTCATCAACAAGGCAGGCAACGTCGCGCGCAAGAAAAAGGGCGGCGACGGCGCGGAAGAGGTTGTAGCGGAAACCCGGCTTCAGCGTGAGAAGGGCTTCCTCTATTTCATCGATAAGGATGGAGACCTGGCCCGCGCGCCGCGCAAAGGCAAAGCCGACGCGTCGTCGAGTCCCGAAGGCCATTCAGAGAACGGCCCCGGTCACTAAGCCGCGATCACGGATACGTCATAACGCCCGACCGCCGTCACCAGGCGGGCGCCGTGCTCCCCTCCTGATGCGTTTGGAAACCCTGCCTGCTCCCTCGAAGAATCCATGATTCGCCCTCCCGGACCACGGCGATCCGGTCACTCACACCTAACTTTTCCGCCGACGCCAGGAGCCGTGGCAGAGGCTCGTCCAGCGGCTCTTCAGAGAGCCAGAAGGTCCCATAGTGCATCGGCACCATCCACTGCGCTCCCAGGTCCTCAAAGGCACGCAACGCGTCTTCGGGGCTGGCATGCACGGCGCGGTAGCTGTCCGGCGTGTAGGCGCCGATCGGCAGCAGCGCGACCTCCGGTCTCAGACGAGCTCCGATCTCGTGGAAGCCGGTGAAGTATGCCGTGTCACCGGAGTAGTAGAGCCGGCGAGCACCGCCCTCCACCAGATAGCCGCCGTATCCGCGATGTCCGTCCATGATCCACCGCGTTCCCCAATGTTTTGCCGGCGTGTGCGTGATGCTGAGGCCATCCGCGACATACTTCTGCCACCAGGCAAGCTCGATGATCTGAGAGAAGCCGAGACCCCGCACAACATCGGCGACCTCCGTCGGTACCACGACGATGGGCGCGCGGCCGGTGCGCCTGCGGGTGGCGTGTGCCACCCTCCACAGTGACGAGCGATCCAGATGGTCCATGTGCGCATGTGACAACAGGACGATGTCGATAGGCGGAAGATCGCGCACCCGCATACCAGGACGTCGCTGACGACGCAGCAGGATCAACCAAGTCGAGAAGACCGGATCGAAAAGCAGGTTTTTTCCCGCCGCCTGCACCAGGAACGAGGAGTGGCCAATAAAGCTGATGCCAAGTTCGTCCGGGGTGGCGAGCTGCGGCCGCTGCTGCGTGCCCTGCATCGGCGTCACAGCGGATCGCCAGAGCAGATGCCCTGCGTACCGTAGCCGTCGCCTGATCTCAGCCCAGCGGCTCATTCGTCCTCATCTGCGCCATATCTCTTTTTATTCGATGACAATTGCAGGCTTCGTGATCCGCCTTTTGCATCGATGCCGTCTGCCACCTGCCACTTCGGTTTTTAGACGAACCAAGTTGCTGACGGTATCCTTTCCCTGAAAATGCCATACTGACTTCACCGGTCCCCAAGGAGCATAGACTTCCGAAGCCGATGGAGTCGACGTTGATCCCCACCGCAGAGCTGACAACAGCCCCGGTCAGGCGAGAGCTGAGTGAGGCTGCTTCAGCCCACCTCAACCTTATCCGCGGGCTCGCAGCGGCGGCGGTTGCCTTCCAGCATCTGCGTTCCCTCCTCCTGCTGGATTGGCCACAGACCTCAGAGCACTCCGCCCTCGCGGCAGCCGTCTATCTGCTGGCCAAGTTCGCCCATCCCGCGGTCATAGTCTTCTTCGTGTTGAGCGGATTTCTTGTCGGATCCAGCGGCATTCGCTCGGTCGAAAACCAAACATGGTCCCTTCCCCGCTACATGCTGCATCGATTTCTCCGCCTGGAAATCGTTCTCCTGCCCGCATTGCTGGTGGGGCTGCTCTGGGATACCGCAGGAGTCCATCTGCTTCACGCATCCGCACTTTACAGCGGAGGCTGGCATCTGCTGGTGCGTGGCGATCCGATTGACCTGAGCTGGCGTACTCTGCTCGGCAATGCGGCCTTCGTCCAGGACATTCTGGTCCCTACCTTCGGCACCAATGCCGCGCTCTGGAGTCTCTCGTACGAATTCTGGTACTACGTTCTTTTCGGCTTGCTGGTCGCAGCCACCCTTCGACGAACGCGACTCTGGCTGCGCCTGGCTCTGGCCGCATTGATCCTCGCTGTCGCGCGGTTTACCGGCCTCGGGATCATGGCCCTGGCGTCATTGTGGTTTCTCGGTCTTGGGGTCTATCTGCTGCCCCGGATGAACTTGTCGTCTCGCAAAAGGCGCACCATGCTGCTTGCTTTCACATTGCTTTTCCTGGCCTTCCTGGGAGTCACATTCGGCAGGCCGGCGCCGTTGTTCGCGCTTCGTTATCCGCTTCTCGTGGATCTGACCACCGGTATTCTCTTCAGCCTGCTGCTCTATGCCATCCTGCATGCCAATCCGGCGCGTGCCGGATATCAGCGCGCCGCGCATTTTATCGCCGCGCCCACTTACACTCTGTACGCAAACCACCTGCCGGCGCTTGTGTTCCTGCTGGCATGTATCGGGGTGCGGCGTGCTCCGACTACGGTCCACTGCCTGGAGCTGGCTGGGTGGTTCATCGTCTGCTGGCTCTACAGCTACGGTCTCTTTCTGCTATTCGAGTCTCGAACGCCAACCATACGGCGCTGGATAGAAGCAAGACTCTTCTCCTGAAGATCGGAAAGCGATCCCGGCATAGCACTAGCGAGGACTATTCCTTTCGGAACGAATACGAGACAATGCGTGGAACGCATGCTCCCCGCCCTCCGTCTCCCGCAAATCCTAGCTATAGGCCTGCTCTCCTCGCTGCCCCTTACTGCTCAGAGCTCCCCGGCCGCTCCGCCAGATGCGCCCCCTGCCGCGGCTGCCCAGCCGGCTCCTCCTGCGCAGGAGTCCGCGCCCCCTGCCCAGACCTCTGTCCAGCCCGTCGAGCCTCCAGTTCAGTTCACCCGGACCATGCCGCCCCGGCCGGTGCGTTACTCGGGCAGCCTCGGGTCCACCTACATTCCGCTGGACAGTTGGATGTACCCCGAGATCATGCGGCTCTACTCCCTTGGGTTCATCGACACGGTATTTATCGGGATGCGCCCTTACACGCGCACCAGCGTCGCGCACATGCTGGACGCCTCGGCAGGCAGGATTTACAACAGCGACAGTGACGAAGCCAAGGAAATCTACAGCGCGTTGAGCCGGGAGTTGGCTCCCGACCTCGAAATTCCCATAGACGCGCATCGCGGCTACTCTGAGATCGGATCGGTGTACACGCGCATGCTGGGCATCGCGGGCCAGCCTCTGCGTGACAGCTACCACGCTGGGCAGACCATCGTGAACGACTATGGGCGACCCTACGCAGAAGGCTTCAACAACATCACGGGTGCAAGTGTCCGTTCAACCCTTGGCCGGTATTCGGGCTATTTTCGCGGCGAATATCAACATGCGCCGGCTCTAACGGGATACTCGCTAGCCGTAGTAAACCAGCTTTCCTTCCAGGATGAGGTGCCGCAGACCTACTACAACCCGACCATGCCCTACGGCGAGACATTGTTGAGCGTCGATACCTTCCGCATCCAGGAGGCATATCTCGCGGCCAACTTCTTTAGCCACGAGATCTCCATCGGCAAGAGTGACGAATGGTTTGGGCCGGGACGTGGCGGCGGCATGGGCTACAGCAACAATGCAGAGAACATCTACTCCATCCGCATCAATCGCGTCGAGCCGGCGTACATCCCGTTTGTCTCGCGCTTTCTCGGGCCAATCCGTTACGACTTTCTCTACGGCAGCCTGCAGGGGCACACCACCCCCAATACCGATTACACGCATTCGGAGGGCTTCAGCTTCAAGCCGACGGCCAACTTCGAGTTCGGCTTCGAGCGCACCATCGTCTTCGGGGGCAAGGGGCACCAACCGGTTACCTGGCACACCTTTCTCAAGGGTTTCTTCGATCCCAACGACACCACAGAACCGGAAAAGCTGGGCCGCGATGATCCGGGCGCGCGCTTTTCCGCCTTCAACTTCTCCTATCGCCTGCCATTTGTGCGCAACTATCTCACGTTCTACACCGACTCCGAAACCCATGACGACGTAACACCCATCAGCGCGCCTCGTCGTGCGGCGATCCGGCCCGGACTCTATCTTTCGCAGTTCCCGGGTGCGCGCAAGCTGTCACTGCGCGCGGAAGCCGCCTCCACCGATCCGCCTACGGCGCGCAGCTTTGGAGGCAGCTTCATGTACTGGGAGGCGATTCAGCGGCAGGCGTACACCAACAAGGGGTACGTATTCGGCGACTGGATCGGCCGCGAGGCGAAAGGCGGCCAGGCGTGGCTTACCTATAGCCTTAGCGGCAATGAGTGGCTCGAATTTCAGTATCGAAATGTGAAAACCCCCAAGGACTTCATCATCCAGGGAACCACTCAGAACGATTTTGCGGTAAACGCCGTCAAGCGACTGGGCAAGGACGTGGAAGTGAATGCGTGGGTCCAGTACGAGCGATGGAAAGCTCCATACCTCGTCAATGGCGACACCTCTGCGCAGAACGACACCAGCATCTCTGTACAGCTCACCTATTATCCGCGCAACAGCATTCGCCGCTATTGAAGCGTACCGGCGCAGCGTAGGCAGCGCCGGCAAAGCAGTCGCTTTCCCGTCCTTACGCAGCACTCCTCGGTAGAAATGTGCGCGCGATGCGGTGCAGCTCCTCGCGCACGTAGATTGCATGGATCACCATCGCGACCGAGCCGGCGATAGCCGTTGCGATCACGCGATGCTCTGCCGTGGCCGCTTCCGGGGTTTTGCCCAGGGCAAGAATGAAGGCGATGTAGCTGGTCAGCGGGATCGCATACAGTGCGTAATTCACATCCTGCAGCGCGTATGCGAGGTATATCGAGACAAGGATGAGCACGCTCAGCCATATCCCGTACGGCCGCAGAGCCGTAGCGATCAGCGTTGCCAGTGCCGCGCCCACGAACGTGCCGCCGATCCTGGCGATGGCGCGCGCGTTGGTCAGCAGCAGATCCGGCTTCATGATGATGAGCGCTGTCATCGGAATCCAGTAAGCATTGTGGAAGTGGAGGACATGCGCAATCGCCTGCGACACCGCGCCGGTCAGGGCCAGCAGCAGCGCGTAGCGAAAGATACCGGAACGGTACGTGAGATTCGACACGATCGCGCGTCGCTGCCAGCCGGCTGCATGCTCCACCGGATCGGCAATGGTAGTACGGGCCGGCGAAAAGAATCGCCAGAGGATCAGGATGAAGGCAAACTGAAGGAAACCTCCGGTCAACACGCCGGCTGCACGCATCGCTGCTTCATGCGGAGTTCCTGGCACCGCGCTCGATACCACCAGGAAGATGCAGCACTGCTGCCCCACCCAGGATGCCGCTGAACTGATGGCGCCGGACATCCCATAGCAGAAGGCCCAGAACGTCACCAGAAGAATCAGCACCCATGGAAGCTTCGCCGCCAGTTCACCTACGGCAGCGGAGAGCGCCATGCCTAGCGTCGCCAGCACCATCGGACCGCCGCGAAACCACAGCCGCCGCTGGAAGGAGCCGAAGCCCACGGACTGAGCGCTGCCGGCGATGACAAGCGCCGCGGAGCGATGGCCCATAGATAGCGCGCCGGCCAGAGCAATGGCAATCGCCGGCAGGCATAGCAGACTCGCGCGCCACTCGGCCGCATCGCCGTTCACGCGTCGAAGCTCGTGGGTCAGACCCGTTGTCGCCATCGATGGGTACGCTCGCCAGGCGAGCACCGCCTGCACGAGGAATCATAAGCGCGAAGCCCGCGGCTCCTCCGCATATCTCGATTCGCGCGTATCCGGCGCGGCACTAGCGGGCGTTGACTGTGATCTCTTCGAGCGCCAGCTTCAGTTCAGGTTCCAACGCCTCGAGACGGATCGCGGAGCAATCTTTCAGTATCCAGTCAGGTTTTGCGGCAACCAAATCGGTGATCGACGCGGTGGTCGTGAATGCGATCACGCGCGCACCGGCGTTCTTGCCGGACGCGATACCGGCAAGCGCGTCCTCCACGACCAGGCAATGCTCCGGTGCGAAGCCAAGGCCCACCGCGCCCTTCCGATATGGCTCCGGATCAGGCTTGCCGCGCGTAATGTCATTCGAGGTGATCAGGACTCCCGGGGTCGGCAGTCCGGCGGCGCGGATCCGCACCTCGGCAAGCGGACGCGTGCAGGAGGTGACGATGGCCCAGCGATCGCGCGGCAGCCTTGCCAGCAACTCGGTCACGCCCGGCAGCGGCACGATGTCCGCAACATCGTCGATCTCTGCCCGTTCCACCAGGCGGTTCTCTGCCTCATGATCAGCATCGGGCAGCAGGTAGCGCAGCGTTTCGATACTGGGGCGTCCATGGGCGCGATGCAGCACATCCTGCACGTTGAAGCCGTGCTCCTTAGCCCAGCGCGACCACACCCGCTCCACCGCGGGTATGGAGTTGATGAGCACGCCGTCCATGTCGAACAGCAGGCCCTGTGCGGAAACATAAGTCATACATCTATGCTAGCCGAGGTCACTTCGCAGGAAAGAGAAAGCGCAGAAACGGATCGACACGCTTCGCCCATGCGTCTTCACTGTGCCGGCCTCCCGACACGCGCAGATACTTCATCTCGATGCCTTCGCGCCAGCCGCGACGCTCGAGCAGACGATGCAGCTCGTCGCACTTTTTGATCATCGCCGGACCCTCGGAAAGCCCTACATCCATCCAGATGCGCGGCCGCGGCTCCGGTCGCTTCCGCCGCACGTACTCGAGCATCGCGCCACGCGACCACCACACCGAAGGCGAGAGCACGGCCAGCCGCCCGAAGACCTGCGGCCAGGTCAATCCCATGTACAGCGAGACCAGCCCGCCCAGCGATGAGCCGCCTACGCCCGTATGTGCGGCCCCTTCGAGCGTGCGATAGTTGCGATCCACCCAGGGCAGCAGCTCTTCCACCAGCAGGCGCCCGTAGAGGTTCGCCTTGCCTCCGCCCAGGTTGCGGTCACGCATGGGCGTGTACTCGTCCATGCGGTCAATCCCGGTGTTGTACACGCCCACGACGATGAGCGGCTCAATGGCACCCTCGCCGATCAGCCGGTCCGTGGTCGTCTGCACATCCCAGATGCATCCCTTGATAAAGCTGGTTGCCGGGTCGAAGAGGTTCTGCCCGTCCTGAAGATAAAGCACGGGATAACGTCGCCGCGACTGGAAGTAGTCCGGTGGCAAAGCGATGATGACATCCCGCCGAGCCGGCAAAAACGAGGAGACAGATTGCCGGTGCAGCCGGAGGCGTTCGCTGCCGCCTACCAGGATGGGCACTTCGAAACTGACCGGCTCCAGTTCGGCGCGGGCAGCCGGATCCTCATGGGTTGCATCTGCTGATGCGCGGGTCCGGGTGGGTGTTTTCAAATCCAATGGCTCAAGAGTAGGCTGCTCTGCTTCGTACAACGCGTCTCCCCGAAGTTTGTCGAATCCTGCACAACCCGCCCAGGTGGCCGCGGCTCTGCTACAGTAGCAGCGGATTTGCTGTGAATGCGGCTCTGATTGAGCCTATCTGTGATCGAGCATATTTGTCATTGAGCCTATCAAGGGCCGGCATCTGGAGCCAGCAGGCATGAATCGCGAGTATCACAAGTGGTATTCAGAACGTCTGGGCCGGGACATGGAGCTGCTCGTCTTTGGGCACGGCGGCGTACCCGTCATTGTGTTTCCCAGCTCGCAGGCGCGCTTCTACGAGTTCGAGGACCGCGGCATGGTGCACTCGATCGGCCACAAGATCGACAACGGCGAGATCCAGCTCTACTGCGTCGACTCGCTCGATTCTGAAAGCTGGTACAACCGCAACGTACCACCGCGCTGGCGCATTGCGCGTCAGATTCAATATCAGGAGTACATTCTCAGCGAGGTGCTTTCGCTGGTGCGGCTCAAGAATGGCGATAGCCACCTGATCTCTCTCGGGTGCAGTTTCGGTGGCTACCACGCGGTAAACATCGCGCTCCGTCACCCGGATGTCTTCAGCGGTTTCCTGTCCATGTCAGGCGCCTTCGACGTTTCGCACTTTCTGCACGGATACTACGATGAGGATGTCTACTTCAACATGCCGCCGCACTACATGGCCAACATGAACGACCCCTGGTATCTGGAGCGCTACCGGCAAAATACCTATGTGCTGGCCACCGGCTGGGATGACCAGTGCCTGGGCCACAATCAGCGCCTCTCCGAGTTGCTGGCCATCCATGGCGTCCACCACCAGCTTGCTGTCTGGGACACCTGGAACAGCCATGACTGGCCCACCTGGCAGCGCATGATGAATGTTTACCTTTGATGTAAACGGAAGGAGCGACAGTGAAAAAGATCGGCGTG
>DASZGZ010000418.1:0-5861 GCA_035938355.1 Acidobacteriaceae bacterium | reverse complement strand
CGGGGGCACGGCGGAGAAGTTGCGGAAGGCCGACTGCCCCCATTTCAGGAATGCGTAACGCTCGCGATTACGTTCAAACTCGATGGCCGCGTTGATGTCGTAAGCCCGCGCCGTGCCGAACTCATCCACCTGCACTGAGTGATCAATGACCAGTTCGGCCGGCTGCAGCGGGTTGATCTTCTCCGGATTGCCGCCCAGCGTCTTCATCGCGTCGCGCATCGCCGCCAGGTCCACAATGGCGGGCACGCCGGTAAAATCCTGCATCAGCACGCGCGCCGGCATAAAGGCGATCTCCCGATCCGCCTCCGCCTTTGGCTGCCAGTTGGCGAGAAATTCAATATCCGCCGCCGTCACGGACTTGCCGTCCTCCTGGCGCAGCAGATTTTCGAGCAGAATGCGCAGCGAATAGGGAAGCTTCGCGAGCGTGCCGCCCTTCTGCTCCAGCGCCTTCAGGCGATAGATCTCGTAAGATTTGCCGTTGCTGGTGAGGTTTGATTTGCTGCCAAAACTGTTCATCGGAATCGGATCTCCTGTGAGGTAACAAAGCAGTTCGAAGTGTGCCGCGGAGAACACCGTGCGGACGCACGCGCGCGGACCATGAAAGGCGCGGCAAGCTCCGGCGGCAGGCAGTCTTCAGGAGAGGAGAGAGCGTCCGCGATCGTGGCGGCCGCGGCGGAAGCGCTGTATACGAGGGGCATCGGATGATGACAGATGCTGGTAGTTCATTTCCGCTCCCTAGTGTAACTCCATCTGAGCGCGAGGAGAATCAGAACAGCATTGGCTTTGACGCGGCAACAGTGCATCCTTGTTCCGCATGCCCACGTTCGTCCATGACGGCCTGACGCTCTGGTACGAAGAGCGCGGCGCCGGCACGCCGGTCATATTCATCGCCGGAACCATGAGTGACCACTCAACGTGGGACCTCGTCGTTCCGCAGCTGACCGGACTGCGGTCAATCACGCCGGACAATCGCGACGTCGGCAACAGCAGCGTTGCCCGCTACGACTACTCGGTGCGCGACATGGCTGGTGACGTGCTCGCCCTCATGGGCCATCTCGGTTTGGAGCGAGCCAGCATCGTCGGCCACTCGCTCGGCGGCAAGGTCGCGCAGCAGGTGGCGATCCTTGCCCCGGCGCGCGTCGACAAGCTGGTGCTGGTCTGCTCCTCCGCGCAGCATGATGTGCAGTCACGCTCGCTGATGGAGCTCTGGATCAGCCTGCGGGAGGAGATCGCCGACGACCTTGTCTTTGCACAGGTGATCTGCCTGTGTGCCATGGGCCCCGACGGGCTGGCGAAGGTTTCCCTCGCCGATGCTGCGGAACTGTGGATGGCGAAGTGCCGGCCGCAGCGCGGCTCGGCCTTCATCCGCAACGTGGAGGCATCGCTGGCCAGCGATACGCTTGCGGGACTTGGAGATATCCAGGCCTCGACCCTTGTCATCTACAGCGATTGCGACCGCATCTTCGGGCGCATGCACGGCGAGCAACTGGTGGCCGGCATCCCCAGCGCCCAGGGCGTCCTGATAGAACATTGCGGCCACGCCCCCATGGTGGAGCATGCGGAGGAATTCGCGCGCATTCTGCAAAGGTTCTTGCTGGGCTAGTGTCGTAAGTCATCCTGAACGTGACCACGGGTGGAGCGAAGGATCTGGCTTATCTATCGAAGCAGCATCGGCCCGCAGCGCCGCTCCATCTGAAACTCTGCTCCGAAACTCTGACTCACCACGGTAGTTTTCCGCCGAACGACTCCCACAGCAGCATGCCGTTCAACGACAGGATAACCGTCGTGCTCAGCCATCCCAGGGACTGGATGACGCGGCCATTCACGAAGCGGTCCATGACCTTTGCGCGTTGGGTAAGGAGCAACAGCGGTACCAGCGCAAAGGGCAACGTGAAGCTGAGCGCGGCCTGCGAAAGCAGCAGAATGCGCAGCGGGTCGAGGCCGATCGCGATCACAATCACCGCTGGCAGCAAGGTGAGCAGGCGGCGCAGGAAGATGGAGAAGCGCACCTGCAGGAAGCCTTCCAGGATCATCTGCCCGGCCATCGTCCCGACTGTCGAGGACGATAATCCCGAGCACAGCAGGGCCACGGCGAAGAGCGCGGCGGACGCTGGTCCGACCAGCGGCCCAAGCGTGGCATGCGCCGATTCGATGGACATGCTGGTCATTCCTCTGCCGGCAAAGGCGGTCGCCGCAACGACAACCATGGCCGAATTCACCAGCCACGCTCCGTTCATCGCCAGGATCACGTCGAACAATTCCATGCGCAGCAGCCTGTCACGTGAGCGGGAAGCGGGCGCGTCGTGTTGCGCGCGTTCTGCCTGCACCCGAGGTTGCACCAGGCCGGAGTGCAGATAGACAACATGCGGCATCACCGTGGCGCCGAGCATCGTGACCGCGAGATAGATGCTCTTGCCATCCAGGATTGGAACGACTGTGTGATACGCGATCGATCCCCAATGCGGGTGGATGAAGAACATCTCCGCCGCATAGCATCCACCGATGACCACCACGAAGAGCATGATGACCAGCTCGAGCCGGCGAAAGCCCCATTGCTGCAGCGCAAGGATGAGGAAGACGCAGATCGCCGTTGCGACCGCGGCCAGCAACAAGACGTTGGTGCGCGCCATCCCAGCGGCCAAAAGGCGGGGTCCCAGAAGCAGGTAGAAGCCCAGCGCTGCGCCCAGGAACTCAGCCAGGTCGGTCGCCAGCGCGGATATCTCCGCCGCCACCCAGAGAAAAATCGTCATACCGCGCGAGAAGTGAATGCGGCAGTTTTCCGGCAGCGTGTGGCCCGTGGCAATACCGAGCTTTGCGGATATGTACTGGATGAGGATGGCCATGGCGTTCGACCACAGCAACACCCATAGCAACTGGTAGCCGAACCGGGTGCCACCCTCGAAGTTTGCGGCGAAGTTGCCCGGGTCGATGTACGCAATGCTCGCGACAAAGGCTGGCCCGAAGTAGTACAGAAGCTTGCGTTGCCCAGTGGCAGGAAGGCGGGCTGCCTGGACTGTCGCGGGGGTAGCCATAGGGCGAGTATAGGCAAATTTAGGCTAGCCTTAAAACAATTTTTAGGCTTACCTGAATATCTTTCCAAGAGCATTTCGTAAGAGTTGCACAAGTACCGGGGCAATCCGCCGGTTTGCCGGATGTAGAGTGGCCGCATGACGATCAAAAGTCCTTATCTGGTCAAACCGCATGCGAAGTTCCGCCTGAAAGACTGGCCGGCCGATGACACAGGCCGCTTCGAGGAGGAGGAAGATGCCGAGCAAGTGCTCCAGAAGCATTGCCAGAGCCTCGGCGAAATGCAGGAGGTGCTCGCTGCGGAAGCAAAGCATGCGCTGCTGATCGTGCTGCAGGCAATGGACACCGGCGGGAAGGACGGCACCATACGTCACATCTTCACCGGAGTAAACCCGCAGGGTGTGGATGTAACAGCGTTCAAGGTGCCAACTCCGCTCGAAGCTGCGCACGACTACTTATGGCGGGCCCATGCGGCGGTGCCCCGGCGCGGCACCATCGGCATCTTCAACCGCTCCTACTATGAGGACGTGCTGGTGACGCGGGTACACAAAATGATCACCGACAAAATAGCCAAGCAGCGCTTTCGCGAGATCAATCAGTTTGAGGAGATACTCTCCGCCAACGGTGTGACCATTCTCAAGTTCTTCTTACACATCAGTCAGAAGGAACAGACCGCCCGGCTGAAGGCGCGTTGCGACGATAAGGAGAAGCAATACAAGATCAGCGAGAGCGACTTCCGCGAACGCGATTTCTGGAACAAGTATCAGGAGTGTTACGAAGATGCAATTGGCGCGACCAGCAGCAAGCACGCACCCTGGTTCGTCATTCCCGCCGACCATAAGTGGTACCGGAACATCGCGGTGTCGCGGATCATCATCGATACGTTCGAAGGGATGAATCTGAAATATCCGCAGCCGTCCTTTGATGTGTCAAAGGTATGCGCGAAGCTCTAGATGGTCAGCCTCGGCTTATTTGGTATGGCTTATCACGGAAGGTTGAAGCGGGATCGGCCGCTCGATCTGCGTCTTCAATACGATCGTGGTCTCTGTCTGCTCGATTCCCGGGATCTGACGCAGGTGTTCTGAAAGGCTGAGTAGCGCCGCCGTATCCCTGACGCGGACCTTCAGGATCATGCTGAGTTCGCCGGCCACGGAGTGGCCCTCCTCGATCGAGGGGATCTTTCTCAATGCATCCAGCATTTCGGAACAAGGCCGCGTCGCACGGATTCCGATGAACGCGACGACTCCTAACCCCAGGGCCGAAGTATCAACATCCACGGTCCATTTCCTGATGATTCCCAGGCGATCGAGCCGGCGCAGGCGCTCATGAACCGAAGAAGGCGCCAGCTTCACCAATCGCGCAAGGTCCTCGAGACGCTGCGAAGCATTCAGTCGCAAGGCATCCAGCAGGACGAAATCTTTTCGGTCCAGGTCCATCAGCAGCGCTCAAACCTGGCAGAGGCCGAATAAAATTCGGACAAGTAGGAAAGAGGACGATTCATAGCAGATCAACTCTCTATTCTTCCTAATCTAATACGGAAAGAGGGAGGAATGCTATGCAGGTGCTGGTAGTCGTCGACGCGCAGAATGAATTTTCCGCAGCGGGATTGCGTGCGGTCCCCAATCACGCAGAGGCTCTGGAGTGCATTCGCGATCGGGTTGCGGAGGCTCGACGGGAGGGCCGCCCTATTGCCTGGGTGCGGCATTACAACAAGCCAGACGAGTCCCGAGCCTTCGTTCCGGGAACATGGGGAGCGGAGTTGTCCAGCGGCTTAGGGCCACATCCCGATCTTCGCTGGGAGAAGCTATTTGAGAAGGATGTCTACGGAGCATTCACGGGAACGGGCTTGGAAGAGTGGCTCCGCAAAATCGGCGCCAGTAGTCTGCTGCTGGTCGGCTTCTATACCCATATGTGCCTTTCGACCTCCGCTCGTGAGGGCCTCGTGCGTGGCTTTGATGTCGCCGTGGACCCGGACGGGACGGGGGCGCGCGATCTGGATCATGAACTGCTCGGACATCAGAGCGCGGACGAGGTACGTCGCAGCGCGCTGCTCCACCTGGTCAATCTGGGCGTGACCATCGAGCGCAGGAACGACAAGTTCCCGGGCGCAGCCTTCTCGAAGACAGTGTGTCCTGCTGATCTGCGGATTCGCCGCTATGACTCGTAGTACAAATACCGCCGCCACTTCGGATCCGAGTGGCCGATCATGCGCATGATGTGGCGGCTGGTATGCAGCGAGAACGGTCGCGGCTCGCGCAGCAGCTTCATCTCCGTCAACTCCCCAAGCAGGTGATTGCCCTTGCGCCGGTTGCAGCTATGGCAGCAGGCCACCAGGTTCTCCCAGGTTGAGAGGCCGCCGCGCGAGCGCGGCTGCACATGGTCCAGCGTGAGCTCGCCGGAATTGAGGATGATGCCGCAGTACTGGCAGGTGTTGCGGTCGCGCAGCAGTATGTTCTTGCGCGAGAGGGCGCGTGTCTGGTGCGGGATGCGGCGATATTCGAGCAGGCGGATCACCGATGGCATGGGAACGCGTGCTCGCGCGGCATGCAGGATCGCGCCCTGCTCTTCCTCCGTGCGCGCTACCCCTTTCAGCACCAGCACCAGCGCACGCCGTGCGCCACAGATGTTGATCGGCTCGTAGGAGGCGTTCAACACCAGCACCGGACGCTGCATGGTGATCGGCTGCGCCACCCGGATTTCGACCGGCGGCGTATGCGTCAGCTTGGATTTGCGTATATGCGCGGCTGCCTTCACTGGCGACATCCCTGCCTCTCCCTGTGGTTCATGGCCTGCGTCAAAAAGTTTCCGTACAGCAAGACTTCTGCTCTTCTATG
>DASZGZ010000417.1:0-3907 GCA_035938355.1 Acidobacteriaceae bacterium | reverse complement strand
CGTGCTGCTGCACGAGGACCATCGCCTGCCCCTGGTTGCCGTGGACCTGTGGTATCACGTCGGGCCGGTGAACGAGGCAAAGGGCCGCACCGGCTTCGCGCATCTGTTCGAGCACATGATGTTTGAGGGCTCCGAGCACGTCGGCGAGAAGGCGCATTTCCGCTATCTCGAAGGCGTCGGCGCAACAGATATCAATGGCACCACGGACTTCGACCGCACCAACTACTTCGAGACGGTGCCCAGCAACGAACTGGAACTTGCTCTGTGGCTGGAGAGCGACCGCATGGGCTTCCTGCTGGAGAAGCTGGACCGGGAAAAGCTGACCAACCAGCGCGACGTGGTGCGCAATGAGCGCCGCCAGGGCGAGAACCAGCCTTACCAACTCAGCCAGGAACAGGTCTATCATCTGCTCTTCCCGCAAGATCATCCGTACTACGGATCCGTGATCGGCTCGCACGCCGACATCGAGGCAGCGCGGCTCCCGGACGTGCGCAATTTCTTTCACAGTTACTACACCCCAAATAACGCGAACATCGCCATCGCGGGTGACTTCGACAAGTCCCAATTGAAGCAGTTGGTGGAAAAGTACTTCGGCCCCATACCCAAGGGGCCCGAACCGCCGCCCGTCACGGTGACGACGCCGCCGATCACCACGCAGAAGACTGCCACAGTGACAGATACGGTTCAGTTGCCAGAGGTGAGCTATGCGTGGCTTATGCCGCCAGCCTTTCAGCCCGGCGATGCCGATGCCGAGATGTTGATGGATATCCTTGGGGGCGGCAAGGCGAGCCGGCTCTATCGCAAGCTGGTCTACGAAAAACAGATTGCGCAGAGTGCGGACTGCACTCTGAATTCGCTGCGCCTGGGTTCCGTAGCGGAATGCGATGTGATTGCCCGTCCCGGCATCAAGCCGGAGCAACTGCAACAGGAGATCGAGGTGGAACTACGCGCCATCCGCGAACAGGGCCCCTCGCAGGCGGAACTGGACGGTGCGCGGAACTCCCATCTGACCGGCCTGATCAGTGGATTGCAGCGGTTGGGCGGCTTCGGCGGCGTGGCTGACCGCATGGATTATTACAACTACTACACCAACGATCCGGGCTATCTGCCGAAGGACGTCGCGCGCTTCCAGCATGTCTCCGTCGCTTCCGTGCGCAAACTGGCGCAAGCGGATCTGGTCGATGCAAAGAGTGTCGTCGTCACCACCGTCCAGGGCGAGAAGGTGACACACGATGTGCCGCGCAGCCCTGCGGATACGGACGCGACCGTAAAGGTCGAGAATCCGTATCCCTCATCATTTGAAACCGAACAGGATTGGCGCAAGAGCGCGCCCGCGCCGGGCCCGCTGCCGCAGGTGCACCTGCCGGTGCCGAAGGTCTTCACACTGGACAATAGACTGCATGTCTATCTGGTCGAGGACCATTCGCTGCCTGTGTTCAACGCGAGCGTGATCACGCTGGCAGGCGGCGATACGAATCCCGCGAACAAGCCTGGCCTGGCCGGTTTCACCTCCCGCCTGCTGACCGAAGGAACTCGGGATCGCTCGGCAACGGAGATTGCTGACGCAGCAGATCAGCTTGGCGCGCAGCTCAAATCGCAGGCATTCGTAGACAACGCGAGCACAACGATCGACGCGTTGAGCAACACTACGGACGCCTCGATGGACCTGCTCTCGGATATGACCGAGCATCCGGCCTTCGCCGCACAGGAGGTGGACCGCGTACGCAAGCAGCAGTTGACGGCGATCCTGCAGGAGGCAGACGAGCCGATTGCGGCAACGCTGCGCGTGGCTGCCAAGGCGCTCTACGGCGACTCTCCGTATGGCTATCCCGCAGTGGGAACGACGGCTTCGGTGAAGTCCATCACCCGCGAGGATCTCGCCGGCTTCTGGAATTCTCACTACGGGCCGCAGACGACCGCCCTCGTGCTGACCGGCGACATCACTGAGCAGGAGGCGCGTGCGCAGGCGGACAAGTACTTCGGAGTGTGGAAGAACACGTCTGCCTCCGCCGTGAACTCCCTGCCTGAACCGGCTACACCGGAGCGCAAGGTGATCCTGGTGGATAAGCCGGGCTCACCGCAGACAGTGCTGCTCGCCTTCGGACTGGGTGTTCCGCGCTCGACGACGGACTACCCCAGCATCCAGATCATGAATGATGTGTTGGGCGGGTTGTTCTCGTCACGCCTCAACATGAACCTGCGTGAGACTCATGGCTATACCTACGGGGCCATCTCCCGCTTCAGCTTCGATCGCTTCGGCGGCCCCATGTTTGCGGGGGCGCAGGTGCGCACGGACGTGACCGCCCCGGCGGCGAAGGAGTTGTTCGCCGAGTTAGACCGCATCACCAGCGATCCGCCAACCGCCGCAGAGCTGAAACTGGCGCAGGACTCGCAGATTCGCTCTGTGCCCGGCCAGTTCGAGACCGCGAAAGGCACCTCGGCACGCATCGGACAGCTCTTCGTCTTCAACCTGCCGAATGACTACTACGCGGCGCTCCCTGCCCAACTCGCCGCTGTAAAGCCACAGCAGGTGACGCAGGCGGCCGTCGACCATATCCATCCCAAACAGATGATTGTGGTGGCAGTCGGAGATCGCGCGAAGATCGAACCCGGTTTGAAGGAACTGAACCTCGGCCCGATCGAATATCGCGATGCCTCGGGCGACCCGGTCAAGTAGCGATCCGGGCAACTGCCTCAAGGAAAACGGCCGGGATGAGGATGCCGTCCCGGCCGTTTCTATTTCCCAAAACAGATGCGCTTATGCTCCGACCGGCTCGGCAGCCCGCACATTTACCGGCGTGAGCCAGTTGTAGCGATCTGGTCGCGTGCCGCTCACGATGCCGAAGAACTCCTCAGCAAGCTGATGCGTGATGGGCCCGGTGGTGCCGTCCTTGACCAGGATGCGATCGACCGACCGTATGGGCGTGACTTCCGCAGCGGTGCCGGTGAAGAAAACCTCGTCCGCGATGTAGAGGATCTCGCGCGGCAGCGGCTGCTCGACAACCGTGATGCCGAGATGGCGCGCGAGGGTGAGGATCGAGTCGCGGGTGATGCCGTTGAGTACGGAGTTGGCCAATGGCGTGGTGTAAATCGTCGAGCCGCGCACCACGAAGAGGTTCTCGCCCGACCCCTCGGAGAGGTAGCCATTCACATCGAGCGCGATGCCCTCGTTGTATCCGTTGAGGTCTGCCTCCATGCGGATGAGCTGCGAGTTCATGTAGTTCGCGCCGGCCTTCGCCATGGAGGGCATGGTGTTGGGCGCCAGCCGGTTCCAGGAGGAGATGCAGACATCCGCACCGGCATCGCCCGGAACGTACTTACCCCACGGGAAGTTCGCGATGTACGTCTCGACCGGGCAGCCTTTGGGGTTCACGCCGATTTCGCCATAGCCGCGGAAGGAGATGGGGCGCACGTAACAGGGCGCAATGCCGTTCGCTTCCACCAGCTCAATCACGGCCGCGTTGAGCTGTTCGAGCGTGTAGCCCAGGTCCATGCGGTAGATGCGCGCCGAGTCGAGCAGGCGCTGCATGTGTTCCGGCAAACGGAAGATGGCGGCGCCGGTCGGCTGCTTGTAACAGCGGATACCTTCGAAGACCGATGAGCCATAGTGCAGCACGTGGCTCATGACGTGCACCTGCGCCTTCTCCCAGGGGATGAGTTTTCCGTTGTGCCAGATGTTAGGCGTGGTCTGGATCGGCATGCATGCTCCTTGGTCGGACTGCAGTAGGGTCTGGGTATCGTTCCCCTCGATTATAGGGGAGCGCACTGCCGGCTACTCGTCGCGGAGCGCCTCGACCGGCGGAATCAGCGAGGCTCGCCACGCGGGGATGTAAGATGCCGCCGCGCCGATCAGGCAGAGCGTGAGCAGGACTCCCGTATACGTCCACACGTCGGCAGCGCCAACGCC
>DASZGZ010000416.1:0-2920 GCA_035938355.1 Acidobacteriaceae bacterium | reverse complement strand
GGAATTTCTGGCCGAACTCGACGATTTGATCGACAACTCCGTGACGCCGACTCTGCGCGCGGACCTGGAGTTGCATCTGCGCGAGTGCGAGCACTGCGTCATCACCCTGAATACCACCCGCAAGACGATCGAGATCTATCGCCAGCACGAGCTTTATGAACTTCCGACCGCGCTGAGAGAGCGCTTGCAGGCTGCCATTCTGGCCAAGTGCAAGGGCGGCTGCTGACCGGCCTGTTAACCCTGTCTCACCTTCCTGAACAGCAAAACGCCGGAGCGCGATCGACTCCGGCGTTCTTGTCTTCCCTGCTCGCTTAGACTTCGGGCTGCAGACCGTCCGCCAGCGCGATGAGGTCATCGCCAATGGTGCGCGTCTTCGCGATCGCATCCTTGAGAGGAATGCTGGTGATATCCGTACCGCGTAGCACGACCAGGCGGCCGAAGTTGCCCTGGTGCACAAGATCAATGGCCGCGGTGCCGTAGCGTGTGGCCAGCATGCGGTCATATGCGGTGGGCGTGCCCCCGCGCTGCGTGTGACCCAGGTTCACGCTGCGGGTCTCGTAGCCGGTCTTCTGCTCGATCATCTCCGCAACCGCCTGCCCGATGCCGCTGAGGCGCTCGTGTCCGAAGGCATCCAGCTTCGTCCCCTGCGTTGCTTTTTCCCCACTCGGCAGCTTCGCCCCCTCTGCGACTACGACGATCGAGAACTTCTTTCCGTGGTCGTGACGGTACTTGATGATTTTGCAGATGTGATCGATGTCCATGGCCTTCTCCGGCACGCCGATGGCATCCGCTCCGCCGGCGATACCGCTGGTGATCGCGATCCAGCCCGCGTCGCGCCCCATCACCTCGCAGACGATCACGCGGTTGTGCGCCTCGGCGGTCGAGTGCAGGCGGTCGATCGCCTCGGTGGCAATCGAGACCGCCGTATCGAAGCCGAAGCAGGCATCCGTGCCGCTCAGATCGTTGTCGATGGTCTTGGGCACGCCTACAATCTTCACGCCCTTCTCGATCAGCGCATTCGCCACGCCCTGCGTGTCATCGCCACCGATGGTGATCAGCGCATCGAGATTGTTGGCCTTGATGGTCGCAAGGCACTTGTCGATGCCGCCTTCCATCTTGCGCGGGTTGGTGCGCGAGGTGCGGAGGATGGTCCCCCCAAGGTGCAGGATGCCGGAGACACTTTCGGCATTGAGCGGCCGCGTCTGGTTCTCGACCACACCGCGCCAGCCCTCGAGGAACCCGACGAACTCGTCCTTATAGTGAAAAATTCCTTTGCGTACGGCGGCGCGGATCACCGCATTCAGTCCGGGGCAGTCGCCGCCGCCTGTCAGCATTCCAACTCGCATTTGTTTCTGGTGCTCCTCTCAAAAACGACTCAGTTGACCGAATCGAATGATACGTGTGGCGGAGCGGCGGATCAAACGACCGCCTTGGCCGGATATTAGTAGCGTCTTTTGTGTATGCCTACGAGCGTAAGCAGTCCAGTCCAGGCCCCTCTTAGAAAAGCTGACGCATGTGGCTTTTCGTCCAGAAGAACGAGAAGGTAATGATCTCCTTTACGCAACTCCGAAACCGACTCATTCCATAAATCATTCGCTTTCGGGTCTTGTAACCGGCTGTGCGCCCGTTCGAGGAGTCCTGAAATCTTAGCTTCGTATTCGGCCGTATCGTATTGCGCCTCAAACTCATCGTTTAACGCGAGTGGATTCTCGCAGGAAGAAGGGTCACTCTCGGTGAAATACATCATCCTCTTCTCTACATCCGAGAGCGGCAGCCCCTCCAAGACGGCTTCTTCCACAGCCTGCTGAACGAGGAAATCCTTCGCCTGTCTGGGGTTCATCTCAGCCCGAGAGTAACACTGGCGGACTTGACAAATCGGTGCTGCATATTTATACATATAGATGTATATTTATGCAGTGGCCGCATGGGTTTACCCCAATCTGCGGCCTTTTGCTTTGGAGCTTTCAAGAACCATGAAGGTGGAACGGCACAATGCGATTCGGCAGCTCGTGACCACGCGCGTCGTGAGCAATCAGGACGAGCTGCGCCGCCTGTTGCTGAAGCGCGGGCACGAGGTGACGCAGGCGACGTTGTCGCGCGATCTACATGCCCTGCGATTGTTCAAGGGGCCGGGCGGCTACCAGATTCCAAGCGCTGCCGCCGTGAACCACGACGATGACCTGCCGGAGATCTCGGACATTCTGCGCAACTTCGGCCTGCGCGTGCGGCAGGCGATGAACCAGCTTGTCCTGATTACAACGCAAGGCAGCGCGCAGCCGGTAGCGGCCGGCATTGATGACGAAGGATGGCCGGAGGTGGTGGGCACCATTGCCGGCGACAACACGGTGCTGGTGATCTGCCCGGATGCGAAAAGCGCGACGACGCTGAAGGCACGGCTCGAAGGACTCATAGGTTAATGCCACAGGGCCAATCACAGATCGCGGTGTTGGGTGTGACCGGCTACGCGGGCGCAGAGCTCGCGCGGCTGCTGCTGCGCCATCCCCGGCTCGCCGGAGCTAGACCGCTCTTTCTGGGGCGTGAAGGCTCGCCCCGCGAATCGCTAACGGCGATCCATCCACAGCTCGCCGGCCTAACTCCGGAACAGCTCTGCGTCGAGTCGTTCTCCTGGGATTTGCTTGCTTCCCGTGGCGTCAAGACGCTGTTTCTCGCCACGCCACATGAGCAGTCGCGCAAATTGGCGCCCGAGGCTCTTGCTCATGGCGTGCGCATCATCGACCTTAGTGGCGCATGGCGCCTCGAGCATTCCGCGAATCGCGCCGTCTACAAGTTCTCCGATGAGGGATCGACGGCCGCAGCGAAAGCACAATCCGTGAGCGTCTACGGCATGCCCGAGCTACATCGCGCCGCCATCGCCGGGGCGCGGCTCGTCGCAAACCCCGGCTGCTATGCCACAACCATC
>DASZGZ010000415.1:0-6345 GCA_035938355.1 Acidobacteriaceae bacterium | reverse complement strand
TTCCAGAGATCTCGCTTGAGCGCGGCATGCCCGCCAGCCCGGACGCTGAACGCTCCATTCTCGGTGCAATCCTCCTTGAAAACGCGCACTTCCACGAGGCTGCGGAGAAGAAACTCACTGCCGACGACTTTTCGCTCGACTCGCACCGCCGCATCTTCGCCCGAATGGAGGACCTCATCGGCGCCGGCCACGCCGTCGATCTGGTCACGCTGGTCGAGGAACTGGCTCGACGCAAGGAGGTGGAGTCGGTCGGTGGCGTCGCCTACATCGCTTCGCTCACCGAGGGTCTGCCGCGCCGCGTGTCGATCGAGGAGTACGTCCGCATCGTCAAGGACAAATCTCTCCTCCGGCAGCTTATCCACGTCTGCAACAAGGCGATCACACAAGCTGCCGATCAATCTGAAGACGCTCTGGAGGTACTGAACTCCGCCGAGTCGGCGATGCTCGAAGTCTCAGAGCGCGGCATCACCCGCGACTTCGCAAACATCCCTTCCATCGTCAAAGAGCACTTCGGCACCATCGACTCCATCTGGAAGCTGAAGCGCGAGGTCACCGGTCTGGCCACTCACTTCAAGGACTTCGACCGCATGACCAGCGGCCTGCAGCCCTCCGAACTCATCATCATTGCGGCGCGACCCTCCATGGGCAAGACGGCGTGGGCCATCAACATCGCGCAACAGGCGGCACTCAGGGACGGCCGCGTGGTGGGCATCTTCTCACTCGAAATGTCCAGCGATTCGCTGCTTCGCCGCATGCTGGCCTCGGAGGCCTTCGTGAACATGCGCAAGATCCAGTCCGGATTCATCAGCCGCGATGACCAGGACGCCCTCATCAACGCGGCGGCCAAGCTCACCGAGTCGCACATCTACATCGACGACACGCCCGGCATCTCACTGGCCGAGATGCGCGCCAAAGCTCGGCGACTCAAGCAGCAGCGCGGCCTTGACCTGATTGTCGTCGACTATCTGCAGCTCATGTCCGCTTCGCTGCCCGGAATAGCAGGCGGGAAGCGCCACGAGAACCGCACGCAGGAGGTCTCCGCGATCTCGCGCGGCCTCAAGGCTCTCGCGAAAGAGCTCCACATCCCCGTCATCGCGCTCTCGCAGCTCAGCCGCGCCTCTGAGCAGCGCGGAGGTGACAAGAAGCCGATGCTGTCAGACCTGCGCGAATCCGGCTCCATTGAGCAGGACGCCGACGTCGTCGCTTTCATCCATCGCGAGAGCTATTACAACAAGGACGAGAACGGTGACGAAGATCCCGACTCCAAGGGCAAGGCCGAGATCATCATCGCCAAACAGCGCAACGGCCCCACCGGCTCTGTCCATCTCGCCTACCTGAGCGAGTACACCCGCTTCGAGAACATGGCGCACGAAGGTGACGGTGGAAGTTACGAATGACCCCGACCTCCTCCACCCGCCCCACATGGACTGAGATCTCGCGGGCGGCACTGCGCAGCAACTACCGCATCCTCCGCGAGCGCGCGGCCCGCGTTGATGCGGATGCCGTCGCGGTCATCAAAGCGAACGCCTACGGTCACGGTGCGGTTGAAGCGCTGGCCACCCTCGCAGACGACGGCTGCCAGTGGTTTGCTGTTACCTGCCTGGATGAAGCCCGCCTTCTCGCGCCGCAACTCGCGAGTCATCGCATGTTGATCCTCTCCGGCCTGTTCATCGGAGAAGTGGCAGAAGTGGTTCGCACAGGTTTCACTCCTGTGCTTGGGTCAGTGCAGGAGCTCGCGTGGCTCTCCGCGACAACGCCGCAGTCTCGCGATAAGGAACCGTTGCTGCTCCATCTGGAGATTGACACCGGCATGGCCCGGCAGGGCATTCCGTGGGATGACACTCAAGCTCTTGCCGCCTTTGCCGAGCGTCTTGAGGAGCACCCGCAGCTGCGGCTCGAGGGCGTCATGACTCACTTCGCCTCGCCCGAAGATGTGTACTCCACGCAAACCGGCCAGCAGCTGAACCGCTTCCGCGCCGCACTTGCCACTCTCCAGCAGCATGGCTGCGCACCGCCTCTGATCCACGCAGGCAACTCAGCCAGCCTCTTTGAAGACGACCAGATGGCTCATCTGCGCGAGATCGCATCGCATTACGGCAGTCGTCTGTTGTTGCGGCCAGGCATCGCTCTTTATGGCTACGGCCCGCATCCCACCGAGCGCGGACTCCAGCCCGTGCTGAGCTGGAAGACGCGCATCACAGGAATGCGCACCATCGCTGAAGGCGAAGCCGTCAGCTACAACGCCACCTTCCGCGCGGCGCGCACCTCACGCATCGCAATGCTGCCGGTCGGTTACGCGGACGGTTACAGCCGCCTTCTCTCCAACCGTGGCCAGGGGCTGGTGCGGGGCCAACGCGCGCCCATTGCCGGACGCGTCACCATGGACCAGACGATGATTGATGTCACCGATATTGCAGATGCCGCAATCGGCGACGAAGTCGTGTTGCTGGGCCAGCAGGGCGGAGACCGCATCACAGCGGACGATATCGCAGCGTACACGGGCACCATCTCCTACGAAGTGCTGTGCGCAATAGGCACGCGCGTCCCTCGTCTCTGGGTATGACGGGGTGTGGCGGCCCCCGGGCGCGTCTGCCTGGACGACAGATCCCCGGATTGCGAATATTAGAAGCTGAAGCTCATCTGCAGATCGATGGTGCGGACGGCCGTCTGGTTGCGATTGAAAAACTGTCCCGCAAGCGCAAGAGACTTGTCGAAGTTTTGGCTGCTGACCACATTGCTTGGCTGCGCCAGATTCACCACGTTGAAGACGTTGTTCGCGGCCACCGTGAAGTTCAGGTTGTATTTGCGCCGTACCGTATGCGAGTTTGGTCCGCCGAAGAAGCCGCCGCCTCCGCTGCCGCTCAAACCGCCGGGGCCAAGTCCGCCGCGGGGACCGCCGCCACCCTGCGGACCACCACCACCGCCGCCACGAGGGCCACCGTCGCCCCCGCCCCCGCCATGCCCGGCCAGCTTTGGCCCGATGGCGAAGTTCTTACTGAGCCGCACATTTGCACTGAAGTTCGCGGGCCCTCTTCCGCTGCCATAGGGAATGATCGTCTCGCCCGGATTGGGTGTGATGTTCAGGCAGCCGTAGCGTGTGGCGTAATAACGCGTCGAGCCCGGAGTACAGAGGCTCGCGGCGACCACGGAGGGCCGCTCGTTGTACTGGTTGTCCCGGTTCAGATCCTGACCGGTGGTGATGTTGTAAGGTGCTCCCGCATTCGCGATCGTAAAGATCGATCCCTGAATGCCGTACGGCAGATTGGTGGTCGCGAGCAGGAAGAACCGGTTGCGCACATCATTGCTCGCGCGGCCATAGTCGAAGGCAATGTCATTCTGTCGCGACGGAAAATAGTTCGCGCCGCTGGTATCGCTCTTGAAATAGCTCAGCACGTAGAAGCTCGAGATCGAATAGTTCCGCGCCCGCGCGTTGACCGACGTGATGAGCTGGTCCTGCCGGTACACGCCGCCAGACTGGAATTGATAGAGGTTGCCCTCGCCCGGGAAGGGCAGTTCGGGCTGCCCCGTCTTGGGGTCGATGATGAAGGTGTTGGTTGTGTAGTCGTAAAGCGGCGCATTGATGTTGTCGCTCAGATACTGATGAATGCCGCGGCTGTACAGATAGGTCACATTCGCTGTAATCGCCTTCGCAATCGTGCGATCGACGCCCACCGCCCCTTGCATATCCAGCGCGGCTTTCACATTCGGGCTGATGCTGTACGTCGCTGAACGCGTGTCCACCGTGCCGTTACCGGAAGGCGGCTGGCCGGGAATGTACGTGGGATTCGTGAAGACGATCTGCTGCTGGTTGATACCGTTCTGGTGGATCGCCTGGATCACGCTGGCGTTACTGAAGCGGTTAAAGAACCAGCCGTATCCGGCGCGGATCACCGTCTTCGGCGGGCGCTTGTTGCCACCATCCAGCGCATACGCAAAGCCGATGCGCGGACCCCAGTCCGCATGGTCATGGATGCGGTTCTGCCCCTCAAAGCGCAGCCCGTAATCGAGGGTGAACTTGCGGTTCACCTTCCAGTCGTCCTGGTAAAAAAGCGCTGCGTCGAACAGGGTCGAGCGCGCATTGAAGTTGGTGATCTTCGTGACGCTACCTTGCGATGGCGTAGCGGCGGTGTACGCCGCCGCGCTGTCGAAGTTGTAGTTGCCGTTGGTGCCGGCATTCGAATAGTCCGATTCGCGATACGCGCGCAGCCTGGTGCCGAAGCGCAGCGAATGGTTCTTGAAACTGCCGGTCAGATAATTCTGCAGTTCGTAGTGGTCTCCGCTGGTACGCGATGTGCCGTCATTGCTGCCACCGCCGGTGAAGGCACCCTGCACGGTCAGTGTCGGGGAGATGTCCTGTGGCAATTGCTCATCGCGATCGCGTTCGTACTCAAACCGCGTGTCGTTCACCAGGTGCGCATTGATTACCTGCGAATCGCCGATCTGGATCGTGTTTTCGATGCTGTGCGTGTTATAGGCCTGCGACGCCAGCGCATACTGTCCGGGGCCGTCGCCTGTATCCACGGCGCGGTTGTATTGATACCGGATCGTCATTGTATTGCTCGGCGTCAGCTGGTAGTCGAAGCGCACTGGCAGGTGCAGGCGCGACAGGGGGTTATCCAGGTTCTGCACAAAGTTGCTGCCGTGGTCCAGGAAATAGTTCGGATCAGCCGGTGTTCCCGGTGCATTCACGATCAGGATGTTCAGGCTGTTGCGCGCGAATACCGATAAAAAGTAGGAGGCCTTCTTCGAGATGGGGCCACCCAATGAGCCGTTGAGGAAATACTGGTAGTACGGAGGCGTGCTGGTGACAAAGTGGCTGGTGTTGAATGCCGAGTCGTTGCCGCTCGCCTGTATGTAGCCGTGCAGCTTGTCGGAGCCTGGCTTGGTCAGGATCTCGATGCGTCCATAACCCAGCTTGTCGAACTCGGCCGAGAACGGGTTCTGGTTGATGCGGATCTCGCGGATCGCCGACTTCGGTGGCAGGTCGCCACCGGTGAAGCCGTCGATATAAATCTGGCTGCCGCCGTTTCCCGCCGCGGGACCGGCAAGGGCCGTCAGCTCGTTCTGCATCTCGTCCGGGTCGTCGGAGAGCGCATCCAGATCCTTGCCGCTGAGCACCACTGCATTGCCGTTGTCTGCCGGTTCTGTATCCAGTTGCCGGGTGTCCGCTGTGACCTCTACCTGCTGCTCCTGCGTAGCGATCGTCAGAGGAATGTTCAGCATTCGCGAGGTCCCGCTCACAATCGACACGTTCGATTCCGAAAACGGAGTGAATCCGGGGACAATGACATCCAGCGTGTATTGCCCGGCTGGAAGCGTTGCAAAGGAGTAGCTTCCATCGCCACCTGAGGTGGCGGAAAAACTCTTGCCGCCGCCCGACAGCTGCACGTTTGCACCCGGCACGATGGCCCCGCTCGGATCAGTAACCTGTCCGTGCAACGACGCTTTGGTCTGGGCGTGCAAGTCCGGGGTGGCAGAAACAACCACACAAATAATGGGGATGCAAAGCAAGCCGTACAGACGATTCATCCGATTCCTGAAAAAACCCTTAAGAGAATGTGGACACTACGGGCAGACGCTGATAGCGCTTACACACAGAGACGAAACATGAGCGCGAAAAGTTGACCGCGAAAGGCTGAAAAAACCACTAGATCATCGTTTGCGCTGCATGGGAGCGATATCGGAGCGAACGACGCTAATGGACGTTGCGTGATCCGCATCTGACGCTCGATCCGCTACGATAAGTGTAATGGTACGGAAGCTCTACGCACGGTGGATGTTCGCATGGGAGACCAGGCTGACCACACGTGACACCAATCGCATTGTCCGTCCGGTCGAATGGGGCTTCGACTGGCTGGAAGACTTTGCGCGTCCGCGCGGCCTCATGCCTGTTGAGGGCACCGATCTCAATCCTGCTGCCGCAGAAGACGCCTTGCTCGCCATAAGCGACGCAGCGCTGCGCGATCGCGACTCTTTCTATGGCTACAGCCGCCCTACGGACTTTCGCCTCGAAGAGCGCCATCCGCTGCTCTTTCCCACCAACGTTCGACCGGAAACGCTGCGCCGCGATGCCGCGCTTCGCGCCGCGGCAGAAGATGGCCGTGCAGAGAAAGCCCAGTTCCTCCGCTTCACTTCGCCGATCCGGACACCTTATCCGGAGAACGATCTGGTCAACGCGCGCTGGTATCCCGCGCCGCCTGACAAGCAGGTCGGCAAGCCCAAACAGGCCATTATCGTCATGCCGCAGTGGAACGCTGACGCATTCAGTCACAACGCCCTCTGTGCGCTCTTCAACCGCTTCGGCATCTCTGCTCTGCGCCTCTCGAAGCCCTACCACGACATCCG
>DASZGZ010000414.1:0-18479 GCA_035938355.1 Acidobacteriaceae bacterium | reverse complement strand
CACTGGCGCGGAGAGCTACATCTCCGATACTCCTTGCGGACACTCGCTGATGGAGTGCGATGCGGAGCAGATTTCGCAGCGGGTGGAGAAGTTTCTGGCACAGTAGCCAGGCTCAGGTCACCCTGCTCGTTTCGGTGCGGTGATCGCATCGCGAATCTTCGCGTAAGGCGCCGCTTCGGAAAGCTCGACGTCCGATCCGTTTTGATGAACGCCGAGCTGCTGCCAGAGCTTTTCCAGATCAACCGTGACCGGTGAGCTGCCGCACCTGCGGTATTGCTCGATCAGCACATGTGTCCCCGTCGCACTGTCACCGATCTCGAGCGCGCGCGTCAGTGGCCAATCGTGATCGATGGTGCCGCCGGCGGCAACGATGGCGCGAAGTGCGTCCTGCAGACCTTTGCGATTGCTGGTTGCGACGCGGATCTGCACATCGGCCGCAAGGCAGAAGAGCGCGCCGCCCCAGTAGGTGCGGCCCCAGGTGTGCGTGCGGTCCAGGCCCTCGTCGCCCGGCTGCGGTTCACCCTTCCGCATACCGTCGAGCATGTCGCTCCAGATCTGTTTTGCGGGAAGCTCACCGGCCTGCACACGCGCGATGGGCTCGATGTAAGTGGCCAGCCCTTCTTCCATCCAGTGCTGATCGTCCGGCAGCGTCGGGAAGGCCAGGTGGACGAGTTCGTGGGTAATGGTCCAGTCGGAGGAGAGCTCCTGCGGCGTGGTGTGCTGGCCCAGGCGGATGCGCGTGAATGCGGGCCAACCGCCAACGTCGCCCCAGGTCGTTCCCTGCACCACGCCGCTGCGATCAGCGGCAGGAACGATGAAGATACGGGTGCGCGGCACTGGGAACTTGTCGTAATAGGTGGTGACCGCACGTGCGGCGGTTTCAATGCGCTTCATGATCACATCGTCGGAAAGATCGAGCGCGCCGGTTGCAAAGTCGACTTGCAGCGTTGCGCCGCCGATCTGCAGGCGGCGCGTAGCGCGGGGCGGACCGTAGCGCCGCGCCGGATCCCATGGACCCTGCGCAACCGCGACTACGCGAGCCGCCGCTGCCGATGCCAGCATCAGGAGGGCGGACCGTCGGCTCAGGTGGAAATTCATTCCGTTGTCTGTAAGACATCGGAACTGCGGCAAGGTAACAGCATGGCAAATCTCTTCCCGTCATGGGGTTGTGATGCCGAGCGTGCCCAGCCAGGTGGCTGCGAGCTCCGGCCAGTGGGTCACCGGTAGCTTTGTAGGACGCAGTCCGTAGCCATGACCGCCATTGGCAAACAGATGCATCTCCCCGGGCACCTTCGCCTGCTTCAGCGCTTCGTAGTAGGCCAGCGCATTCTCCAGCTTCACCGTATCGTCTTCCGCCTGGATGAGGAAACTTGGCGGCGTCAGGGCAACAGGCTTCACCTCCGGACTAACGGCAAGCGGATCGTCCTCCTGGTGAAGATTGCCGGGATAGATGAGCAGGGTGAAATCAGGACGCGCGCTGAGCTTGTCGGCATTGTCGGTTGCCGGATACACCGCCTCCGCCGCATGTGCACCAAGCACTGCGACAAGATGGCCACCTGCAGAGAAGCCAAGGACGCCGACGCGGTGAGGGTCAAGTTGCCATTCGGTCGCATGCTGGCGAACCACGCGCACTGCGCGCTGCGCATCCGCCAGGTCCTGACTGTACTTGGGGAACGGGCCGGCGTTCGGCACGCGGTACTTCACGAGGGCACAGTTCACGCCGATGCCATTCAGCCACTCGCAGACTTCTGTCCCCTCAAGATCGTAAGCGAGGATCGTATATCCGCCCCCCGGAAAGACGACGACGGCGGCGCCGGTATTTTTGCCAGCGGGTGCGGGGTAGAACGCGATCGTCGGCTTACTCACGAAGCCGATGCGCGCGACACGCCTGCCCGCAATCATGTTGTCCGTGGCCTTCGTGGTGTCGTGTTCCTGCTGGCCAGGCGCGACGTTCGAGGGCCCGGGCGGTGTACCCGGCCATAGCGGCATCGTGGTCTGCGAAAAGGCTGGCGCCGCGGCGGCGAGCGCGAGAATCAGGACAAGTCGAGTTGTGCGCACGCGACGAGTGTACTCCGGCAAGCTGGCGGCCCTGGTGTCGGAACCGCGAACTATCAAGTTCAGTATTCGAGGTACGCGGCCCGACGTTGCATAAACGCTTCGAGCTCTAGACGCCAGTCGCCCGCGATGCGCTGCGGGTCTTCACCAGAGCGCATCGCCTCCAGCACAGATTTATTCGCGAGCAGGTGATCGATCTGGTCGAGCTTGTAGTCGTTGGGGTAGAGCTTCCAGAGCGCGGATGCGATTTCGAGCCCGAGTTCCGGCCCGTCGAGTGCGTTGCGATCCAGCACCATCAACGACACGCCATGGCAGAGCTGGCCTGCATACGGGTAAGGCGCGGCAGGGGTGAAGTTGACGGGTACAAAGCGCACACCGGGCAGCAGACGCGTGTTGAGTGTACGGGCAAAGGTGCGGGCATCGATCCAGGGAGCACCGAGGAGTTCGAAGGGCGTATCGGTTCCGCGACCGACCGAGATGTTGCTGGTCTCGATGAGGCCGAGGCCGGTGTAGAGCTCGGCGGCGCGTTGACTGCGCAGATTGGGCGATGGATTGATCCAGGTCAGTCCAGTGGAGTCGAACCAGTCGCCGCGCTGCCAGCCTTGCATCTTCACAACTGTAAGGGCGGCGTTTGTATGTCGCTCGCCATTGAAGTAGCGTGCGAGTTCGCCAAAGGTCATGCCGTGGCGCACAGGCAGCGGCATGTAATTGGTGTAGCTGTCACTGCCGATCTCTGTGAGCGGCCCCTGCACGAAGGAGCCGGTGACTGGGTCAGGGCGATCGAGCACAACGATGTCGATGCCGGACTTCGCAGCGGCCTCCAGGAAGTAGCCCATGGCGGCTTCGTAGGTCCAGTAGCGGACGCCCGCGTCCTGCAGATCGATGACGACAGCATCGAGCTGACTCAGCGATTCTGGCGATGGCCGCCGCTGCTCATCCTTCAAACCATAGAGGCTAATGACCGGCAGATTCGTCGCAGCGTCGGTGGCATTTGAAATATCGGGCTGGTCCTGGCTGCCCTGGATACCGTGCTCGGGGCTGAAAAGGGTGGTGAGAGTGAGGCTGGAGTCCGCGGCGTGCGCGTCGCTCGCGAGCACGTCAATGGTGCGCCTCCCCTCCCGATCAAGGCCGGACTGGTTGGTCAGCAAACCCATGCGAAGATGGCCACCGTGCTTCTTCGCCAGCGCCTGCAGAGTAAGGAATTTCTCCGACTCGAGCACGTCGATGCCGGTCATGACGTCGCCATTGCGAGCAGCCCAGCGGCGTGCGCCGGTAAGTGACTCGTTGTAGCCGGTGAGCTGAGTAAGCTGGCCGCTCTCCTGCGTCCTGATCCCGATCGCCTGCGCGGCCGCGTCGGCGATGCGCGAGCGCAGCACTACGGTATGGCCCCCGCCAGCCGGGTGGACCGCGTTGGTGAGGATGATCACGTAGCTGTCGCTTTGCGGATCGATCCACAACGAAGTACCAGTAAAGCCGGTGTGGCCGAAGGAGCCGACGGGGAAGAGCGTGCCGCGGTTCGACGCGAATGCGGAGTCGATGTCCCATCCAAAACCACGCAGCGCCGTACCGGTGGCGGGCTGCTCCGGCTCCGTCATTTTGGCAAGGGTGAGCTGATTCAGCGGGAAGCTGCTCGGCCGGCCGGCGAGACGATCGAGCAGGGCCTGAGCGTAGACGGAGACATCCGCGGCCGTGCTGAAGAAGCCGGCGTGCCCGGCGACACCATCCATGCGGCGTGCAGTCGGATCATGCACCACTCCCTGCAACATGGTGCCCGTATTGGATAATGTTCCATCCGCGGTGACGTATTGGGTTGGCGCGATGCGCGAGCGCTTCTCGGTCGGCGGGAGGTACCCGGAGTCGGCAAGGCCGAGCGGCGCAACGATATTGCGCTGTGCGTAGACCTCCAGCGGCAGGCCGGAGACGCGTTCCACTAGCGCACCGAGAGCGATGAAGTTCTCGTCGCTGTAACGGAAGACGACGCCGGGCGGCGCAGCGGGTGCGGATTCGAAGAGGCGGCGGAGTCCCTCCTCGCGGCCGTGCCAGGGTCCGGTGAGGTCGAGGTCGGGCGCGAGGCCCGAGTAGTGGGTGAGGCACTGGCGAATGGTGATGTCCTGCTTGCCGTTGGCGCTGAACTCGCCAATGTAATGGGCGACGGGGTCGTCGATACGGATCTTCCCCTGCTCGTAGAGCTGCATCACGGCAGTCGCGGTGACGAGGTCCTTGGTGAGCGAGGCCATGTCGAAGATGGTGTCTTCGGTCATTTCTTCGCGCGTTGGCTCAAGCGAGCGCATGCCGTAGGCGCGATGGAAGACGATCTGACCGCCATGCCCGATGACGACGACCGCGCCGGGCAGCTCATTGTGCGCAATGGCGTCGTTGACGATGGTGTCGATTGGGGCAAAGGCCAGTGGCGCAGGTGTTGCGGGAATAGTTGCGGGCGACTGGGTGACGGCGGGGGTCTGGGCGACGGGGAGCGACGGCGCGACCAGAGCGGCGGCTAGCGCGATGACTGAGTTTCGCCAGAGACGCATCATGCTGCGGTGGCCCCTTCTCGTTGCGGCAGCAGAAAGCTTGCTGTGTAACCCACAATGGTTGTGATCATCGCGCCGATCAGCACATACCAGATGAACGCAATCTTTGGAATCGCCCACGCATGCCCGGCTGCAAATGGCCCGGGCTGCTGCCAGAGAATCAAATTGAAGATGAGGCCCACCACCATGCCAAAGATGGTGCCATTCTGCGTGGCCCGGCGTGTGAGTGTCCCAAGCAGGAATGCGCCTAGCATTTCGCCCCATGTAACCGACGCGATGGAGAGGCCGATCTCCACCACATGACCACCGGTGCGAGACAGGATGGCGAGCACGAGCAGCACCACTGCCCACACAGCCGTGAGGATGCGCGAAAGACGGGTGCGCGCCCGCTCCTCCATCTCCGGATGGCGCGGCAGGTAGAAATCGACCATCGTGGTGGACGAGAGTGAGTTGAGCGCTGCGCTCATATTCGACATGGCCGCGGCAAGGATGGCTGCGATGACCAGCCCCGAGATGCCGTGTGGCATGGCCTGGACGATAAAGAGTGGAAAGAGTCGATCTGCCGTCCCAACACGCGCGAGGGTGCCGGCGGGATAGAAAACGTAGAGCCCTGCGCCAATCAGAAGAAAGAGCGCGAACTGCACAAAGACGATGACACCGCTGGTGAGCAGCGCGAGCTGCGACTGCGCGAGATTTTTCGCGGCCAACAGGCGCTGTACGACGAGTTGGTCCGTCCCGTGGCTGGCCATGGTAAGGAAGCAGCCGCCGATGAGACCGCCCCAGAAGGTATAGGTCTGGGTAAGTGAGAAAGCGAAGTGGAAGACGGTGAACTTATGTGCCGCGGTCGCCGTATGGTGGATGACGCTCCAGCCTCCCGGTACCTTGCCGCTAAGCGTCCACAATGCGAGGACCGTGCCCGCAAAGTAGATGATCATCTGGACCACGTCCGTCCAGATGACGGCTGAGAAGCCGCCCTCAAAGGTGTAGAGGAGGGTGAGAATTGTCAGAATGATGATGGATGGGAGCGTGCCGGTACCGAAGGCCACCGTGATGACGATAGAGACGGCAAAGATGCGGACGCCTTCCGCCGCGGCACGCGTGGCAAGGAAGAGCCCTGCGGTGAAACGGTGCAGCTTTTTCCCGAAGCGCGCGCCGATGAGCTGATACGCCGTCATCAACTGGCCTTCGAAGTAGCGCGGCAGAAAGAGCACACAGATAACGATGCGGCCAAGCAGGTAGCCCAATGCGATCTGCAAGAACCCGAAGTCGCCCGTGAAGGCAAGGCCCGGGATGCTGATGATGGTAAGGGTGCTGGTCTCCGCCGCCACGATGGAGAGAGCGATGGCCCACCACGGCACGTTGCGGTCGGCTAGGAAGTACGACCGCAGCGACCGCTCGCCGTGGCGAAAGCGGAGTCCGAACCAGGTAATGCCCAGCAGATAGAGGACGATGACGGCAACGTCGATGAGGTGAAGCTGCACTGGACGCGGTATCTCCTCGGCGGGGCTAGTGTGCTGTCGTCAGCGTCTTGACAAAATCGTAGTAGAAATCGACGCCACGGTCGTAGGAAGCGATGGGCAGGCGCTCATCCTTTCCGTGGGCGCGCACATCGTCGCTCTCGAGCGCGATGCCGGCGACTCCGTAGGTGGGCATGCCCGCCGCATTGGTGTAGATACCGTCGGATGCGCCATCCGCCATGGTGGAGACGATCGGAACACCGGGCCACATCTTCCCCGCGACCTGCTCCAGCGCCTGCATCACCTCTGGGTTGATGGCGGCCGGTGGCAGCGCCTTCTTGTCCGGCGCCTTGTCAAAGATCACACCCTGACCTTCGCCGCCATCGCCCACGTACTGAACGGTGATCTTCCGGCTGTTGAGGACGCGGATGATCTCCTGACGCACTTCTTCCTTCGAATGCCCGGGCAGGATGCGACAGTTCACGATGCCCTGGGCGCGCTGTGGCAGCGCGTTGTTCGCGTGGCCGGCATCGAGTCGCGTGGCGACGCACGTCGTGCGCAGGGTCGAGTGGTATTCGGGCGACTGGTTGAGCCGCTTCACGGCCTCGGGGTCGGGCGGTGTTTTCAGGATCGCGCGCATGTCGGCCGCGGTCTGGCTCGACATGATCTTTGACTCGGTCTCGAAGTAGGCACGCGTTACTCCGTTGAGTTCGGTTGGAAACTCGTAATGCGAAAGACGCTCCAGCCCGTCAGCGAGTTCGTAGATGGCGTTGTCCGGCACCGGCAGGGAGCTGTGGCCACCCGGATTCGTGACGGTGAGCTGGTAGTCGGCATAAAGCTTCTCGCTGGCGTCGACGGAGAAGATGGTCGCTTTGCCGTGGTGCAGCTCAACCCCGCCGCCGTCGGGGTTGAGAACGTATTCGGCATCAATAAGGTCGCGATGATGCTCAATCAGCCAGTTGACGCCGTTCGATTTGCCGCCTTCTTCATCCGCCGTTAGCGCGAGGATAATGTCGCGGTCCGGGTGGAAGCCCTCCCGGTCCAGGCGCAGCAGCGTTTCCACCAGGATCGCGTCGGACTCCTTCATGTCCTGCGTGCCGCGGCCATAGTAGTAGCCATCTTTGGTTACGAATTGGAAGGGATCGGTGGTCCAGTCGTCGCGGTGTGCCTCAACCACATCCAGGTGGCCGACGAGGAGGATAGGCTTCCTGCCACTCGCGCCGTGATACCGCACGACAAGATTTTGTTTGCGATCGTTAGGACCGAGCAGTTGCATGTCCGAAGCGGGAAAGCCGGCGTCAAGAAATCGCTGCTGCATGGCCTTCGCCGCGTCCGTGACGCTCCCGACGGAATCTGTGGTGTTGATTTCAATGAGCTGGCGAAAGATATCCACCGCCTCTTTTTGGGAGGCGCCATCGGCTTGAGCACGGCCTAGAGGTGTCAGGAACAAGCAAGTTAAGAAAAAAAAGCATGAGCAAAGGAGGCAGGAGGCGCGTCGAATCATCAGGACTCCGAGGGTACCAGATCGGCGGGTACCGGATTGCCGATGAAAGACTTACCGGTAACCTGAGTAAATAGCACCGGCGGCACCTGCGGACGATGCAGATTGTTGGTCAGCTATTCATCGAAACCGGGTTAGACTAGCGAGTCGCACAGGAATAACAGTGAAGCATCCGAGGTCCGGAACGCACCTTCGGCATCCGATGCAACTCAAACGAATCTAATAGAGTCACATCCCAGTTACCCTTTTCAGTCCAGGAAGTCAGGTTTATGTCAAAAGAAACGACTCGCTACTCGCTCCAGATGCGCCCCGTCGAACTCTGCAATCAGTCCGATCTTGGCGTGGCGGAGATGGAGATTGTCGCTCAGCCGAACGGACCGGGCGAGGCGATCCGTACGCGCTCCCGGCAATGGCTGCCGATCTTTGAGCGCATCTGCACTTTGCTCAGCAGCTCGCCCTTTCAGCGCAAGCTGATGCACCGCACCCTGACCGCCGGCGTGGCAATGCATGTGCTCGATCGCACCAATGGGGAAAAGCTGCTGTTCTCCGAAGAGGAGATCGCGGCATTGTCGCTGGATAAGCCAAACGCGGCATAAACGCGTACTGACGGACAGCCATGAAAAAGGCCGGCGATTGCCGGCCTTTTGTTGTGTCTGCACTCTACTAAGTTGCCACCAGATCGGCGCTGGTACCTGTCGGACGTGATCCGATAAAGCCGTAGAAGACGATGAACATATAGCAAAGCAGAGGCAAGATGAAGCAGTGGTGGATGCCGATCTTATCTGCGATGGCCCCCTGGATCACGGGAATAATGGCGCCCCCGACAATGGCCATGACAAGCAGACCCGAGGCCTTGCCAGTGAGCGGCCCCATGTGTGCGGTGCCCAGAGTGAAGATGCTGGGAAACATGATGGAGTTGAAAAGTCCGATCATCAGGATCGACACGATGGCAACGTGACCGTTGGTCAGCATGGACGTAGTCAGCAGCAAGCCGGTGATGATGGCGCAAACGCCGACGGCGCGACCGGTAGGAACACGCCGGAGAGCCCAAACACCGATGAAGCGACCGACCATGGCACCGCCCCAGTAGAGTGCCACCAGCTTGCTGGCAGTGGCCGCGGGCACAGAGCCAAGATCGTGGCTTCCCATGTAGTTGATGAGAAAGCTGCCGATGGCTACTTCAGCGCCCACGTAGGTGAAAATCCCTATGGCCCCCAGCCACACGTGGTGGTGCTCCCAAATAGAGCCGAGCGGATTTTTGGCGCTGCCCGTGGTGCGAAACTCCTGCGTCGTCTGCAGACGCGGCAGATGGACGAGCGCGATAGCTATAGCAAGAAGCACGAGCGCGATTCCAATGCCCGCATAGGGCATTTTGACCGACTCAGCCTGCTGCTTGCGCGTCATATTGGCGAGTTCCGCAGCGCCGGCGAGAATGAGCGCGCTGCCAAAATAGGGCGCGATCGTCGTTCCAAGTGAGTTGAAGGCCTGCGTCAAATTCAGTCGGCTGGACGCCGTGTTCGCGGGACCGAGGACGGTAACGTAGGGATTGGCAGCAACCTGCAGGGCAGTCACGCCCGCAGCGAGAATGATCTGCGCTGCTAGAAAGAATGGATACGATGGCACGCTGGCCGCCGGCAGAAAAAGAAAGACGCCAAACGCCATCACTGCCAGACCAACCACCATGGTGCGCTTGTAGCCGATCGCCTCGATCAACTTGGCGGACGGGATGGAGAAGACGAAGTAGCTGCCGAAAAAGGCCAGCTGCACCAGCATCGCCTGGGTGTAATTCAGATCGAAGATCTGCTTCAGATGAGGGATTAGGGTGTCATTGAGCGCGGTAAGAAAGCCCCACATGAAGAAAAGCGTGGTGACGATCGTGAGCGCACGGCCATGATGAGCGCTGCCGCTCTCTGAAACAGAAACCGTTTGTCCTGAAGCGCTTCCTAGGGCCATCGAACCTCTCTCAAAACCACGTGAGGACACTAACATAAACGAGCAGATCCGGGACCGGCCGTACTTCCGGTCAACGATTACTGTTCGTGGTAATTCCGGATGAGCCCGCCGTCGACAAAGTACGTAGAACCTGTGACGTAGGCAGCCTCGTCCGAGGCCAGAAAGGCCGCCAGGGCTGCCACATCTTCCACGGACCCCAAGCGACCCAGCGGAATGTTCTTGAGCAGCGCGTCCAACTCAGCCTTGTTGTTGAGCAGATCCGAGTTGATGGGCGTGCTGATGGCTCCGGGCGCGATGTTGTTGACGGTAATGTTCTTTGGTCCAAGCTCGACGGCCAGATCGCGCATCAGCATGCGGATGCCGCCCTTGCTGACGCAATAGGTCGAGAAATGGGGGAAGACCATGTCCTCATGTACCGAGGAGATATTGATGATGCGCCCAGGCTTATTGGCAGCCAGCAGCTTCTGCACGAAATACTGAGTCAAGAAGAACGGCCCCTTCAGATTCACTGCGAGCACCTTGTCGTAGTCAGACTCGGTAACCTCCCAGAAATCTGCCTCTTTCTCCAGCCCCGCATTGTTCACCAGGATGTCGCAGCCGCCCCACGTCTGCCATGCGGCGTCGATGAGCTTGCGGATGTCATCCATGACGGTGACATCGGCCTGGCAGATGATGCCCCGGCCCCCGGCCTTCTGGATTGCGTCGAGTGTCTGGTCTGCGCCGTCGGCATGGCCGATGTAATTGACGACCACGCGGGCGCCTTCCCGGGCAAAGCGTACGGCGATGCCCTGCCCTATTCCGGAGCTTGATCCGGTCACCACTGCGATGCGGTCTTTCAAACCGGCCATGCACCCTCCTGTGAAATGTTGGTACGCCGTGGCAGACGCGCGACCGTCGGCTCATTGATTACGATGCGTCCATCTGGCGCCCGATCAGAGGCTGGGCAGGACTGTCGAGCGACGACGGCGGAGGGGCTGGTCGGTGGGCGAACGAAAGATGGTGCGGAAGAGATCCGTGCCACCGCCCGGCCAGCGCATCATCGCGAGCATAAGGCCCAGAGCGAGCAGCGGCACCAGCAACCCGGTGTGCAGCGAGCCGGTGTGTTCGGCAAGCTCGCCGGTGGCCCACGGGAGCGTGGCGCTGCCCAGGCCGGATACAGCAAACATCCAGCGGGTGCGCGCGGGATCGCTGGTCAGCGCCATGAAGATGGAGACACAGATGGGGAAGATGGGAGCCATGCTGAAACCGGCCAACGCCGCGGAAAGCACAACCGCTGCGAGCGAGTGCAGCGTGAGCAACGCCGCCACGCCGACCAGGGCGCAAATAAGAGCGACACCAAGAAGCAGCTCCTCCCGCACGCGCAGGAGCACCGCAGGCGCCACGGCGCGGCCGACAAGCAGGGAAAGCCAGAAGCACGACGCCGCGAGCGGAGGTGCCGCGGAGATCTGGAAGTGGAGCCGGTGGACATACGTAAGTACCCAGCCGCCCAGTGCGGCTTCCGTCCCGCAATAGAGCAATCCGAAGATAGCGAAGAAGGCAACGACACCCCTGGAGCTTTGCATGTGGGATGCAGAGACCTGTTGCTCGAAATCTTGCACCGCGGAGCCTCGCTCATCGCGCAGAAAGAGCGCCAGGAGCGCGCTGAGGCCCCCGGCAGCCGCCATAGACCAGAAAAGACCACCGATGCCCGCATGGTGAATGACAAACTGTACAGTAAAGGGCGATACGGCCGCGCCCGCGCTCCAGGAAAAGTTGAGCAACGTCAGCATAGCGGCTCGCCGCTCGGGATAGCGGTAGCCGGTGATCACACTGTTCGCGGTCATGGCGAGGCCCAGACCGGTGCCAAACACCAAGAAGAGAAAAAACAGCGCGTGACCGCCGCAGAGGGCGAGTCCAGCCATGCTGATACCGATCATCGCCATCCCTGCAGAGAGATTGCGATGGAAAGGCGCTCGCACCAGCAGTGCGCCAAAGGCAGAGCCGGCAAAGACGGCAAGCAATAACCTTCCGGAATGGGCATCGTCCAGCTGCCACAGGGAGGCGAGCGCCGGGAGCCCGCTGCCCAGAAGCGTCAGACCGATGCCGGTGAGCGCCGCCATGACCTGGATCCCGAGAATGGGCCCGAGGGCATAACGCGGAGCAGATGGAGATGGGGTCAGGCTGGGGTCCACGAAGGTTCTCGTGTGGATTCGCGCGCCATGAGCGCTGGCTCCACGGCCACCTGTTCACCGTACTCTTGCTGGTTCCGAATCCGGCTGAGCACGATGCGCGCGGCCATGCGGCCCATGTCCTCCAGCGGTTGCCGGATAGTGGTCAGGCTGGGTGTGGTGAAAGCGGCGGCGCGGATGTCATCAAAACCCATGACAGAAACATCTTCAGGCACGCGGAGCTTTGCGTCACGCAGCGCCCGTATGGCGCCGATAGCGGCCACGTCATTGAAGGAAAAAAGCGCACTGAAGCGCTTGCCGCCAGCGAGCAATTGCTCGACGACGGGGTAGCCGAGCTCCGGCGAGGTGAGATCGCGATCCAGTTGCACCACCAGGGACTCGTCGATGTTCAGCCCTAGCTTTTTCGCGGCAGCCTCGATGCTGCGCCATCGGTCTTCGGAGTCGGAGCTGAAGGGTTGGCCGCGCATGAACGCAATCGAGCGATGGCCAAGCTTGTAAAGATGGCCGAGCGCCAGCTCTGCCGCCTTGCCTTGGTCGAGCATCACGTTGGTGACGCCGTCGATGTGCCGATGGGCCGCAACGGCGACAGCAGGCACCGGGTAGTTATGCTGGATCGCTGTATCGACGAAGATCAGCCCTTCGGCTCCGCGGCCCACCAGCAAGCGCGCATACTGCTCCACCAACTCGGGCTTGTGGCGATGATGCGCGGTGAAGTAGAAGTACCCCTCCTGAACCAGTTGATCGCCGACGCCGCTCAGCACCTGGGTGTGGTAGCCCTCGCCCAACTCGGGTACCAGGATGCCGATGGTGTGCGTCCGACGGTTGCGCAGGGAGCGGGCCAGCAGGCTGGGTTGATAGTTCAGTTTCTTCGCAGCCGCCTTGATGCGATCACGTGTGGCCTGGGGAATGGAGCGGCCAGGCACATCGTTGAGCACCACGGAGATGGTCGCTGGACTTAGCCCGAGGTGCTCGGCCAGCGTCTTCAGGCTCGCCGGTTTTTCTCCATGTTTCATCTGCTGCTTCTTGCGCGCCATTTTTCTCCGCGATCGTGTGGGTGCGTGAAGGTGATAGTAGCCCGCCGGAGCGTTTCGCGCATCCGGAAACTGGGTTTTTTGAGCTCGCATGAAAACGGACTACGCCAGTGATAACGGATCAGCCCGGAGATTATCGTTTGTTTTAGAATGGCGCGGCAGACCGGCACTCGCCGGGATTGCGCCCGGAGGCTCTGTGATGCGTTTCCTGTTGCTCTGCGTACTCGCTCTATGGACGGCCGCACCATGGAGTTCGCTCAAGGCCCAGCCCGGCCGGACCGGTTTTGTCCACACGCAGGGAAGCGAACTGGTGGATGGTGCGGGCCATCCGCTGATGTTGCGCGGCACCAACCTTGGCAACTGGCTGGAGCCGGAAGGCTACATGTTCCACTTCGGCGACAATGGACCGTCCTCGCCGCGGGAAATCGAAGACTATTTCGACGAGCTGATCGGACCGCAGCAGGCAAAGAGATTCTGGCAGCAATATCGCGACGTATACATCACGAAGGCGGATATCGACCTGCTGCAATCGACCGGCATGAACTCGGTACGCATCCCGATTCACTACAAATTCTTTACCGCAGGGAATGACGAGGGTCTCCGGCTGCTGGACCGCGCGGTGACCTGGGCCAAGGCTGATGGTTTGTATGTCGTGATCGACATGCACATGGCGCCCGGCGGCCAGACCGGCACCAATATCGACGACAGCTACGGGTATCCGTGGCTCTACGATTCGCCCGCCGACCAGCAAGAGCTGATCGCGATCTGGAAGCGTATCGCCGATCACTACCACGACGAGCCAACGGTGTTGGGATACGACCTGCTCAACGAGCCGATTCCCCACTTCCCACAGCTACAGAAGTACAACAGTCAGCTGGAGCCGCTCTATAAGCGCATCGCCGCGGCAATTCGCGAAGTGGATACACATCACGTGCTGATCCTCGGTGGAGCGCAATGGGATACCAACTTCAGCGTCTTCGGGCCACCCTTCGACAGCAATGTGATGTACCAGCTCCATTTGTATGAGTTCAACACTCCGTGGAACCCCGCGACTGTGGCTGAAACAGAGCAAAAGCTTGGCAAATATGTGGCGTTTCGCGACAAGTATCATGTGCCAATCTGGCTGGGGGAATCTGGTGAGAACGATGACGACTGGGTCAAAAACTTTCGCATGCTGCTCGAAAAAGACAACACCGGCTGGTGCTTCTGGCCATACAAGAAAATGGACGCGACATCATCCATCGTCTCCATTGCGAAGCCGGACCACTGGGACGAGATCGTGAAGTACTCGAGTGAGCGGCAAGGCGTCGGCAATACGGAAAAGCAGCTAGGCTTGCGGCCTTCGCCGGAGATTGCGGCAGCAGCGTTGAACCAACTGCTCGAAAATGTGAAGCTGGCAAAGTGCCGCGTCAATACCGGGTACGTCGAGGCTCTCGGATTGACAGTCCCGGCTGGCGGGGTGCCTGTAAGAAAAGCAGAATAGGCGACTACTTGTAGATAAGATGAATCTCCGTCGTTGTCGTCGGGCACGTCACCGGTATGGTGGCTTTTTCGATGGGCGGCGCCACCAGCAGAACGTGGGGGTTGTTGGCAAAGCCAAAGCCTTCCTTGGGAAACATGAGAAGGTTGCGGTCCAGCTTCTGGTTCTCGTTCTCATCATGCAGAACGACCACTCCGTATTTCCCAGCAGGAAGATGATCGAAGCGCGCCGTGGCGTGGTTGCCTTCGATCGGGAAGTGTTCGTGCCGGAAGGATTTGTCTACATCTTCCGGCCAGCCTGCGGAGGAGGTGAAGAGCTCCGCGCCGAGAACGCCCTTGGCGTTTCGGAAGCCGGTGACGTGGATGACAAGAGAGCAGTTGCCGGCTTCCCCCCCAGGCGATGCTGAGAGTGGCGCGGGATAGAAGGACAGCGCACAGAACAGCGCTGAGAACGCCAGGAGCGACCGGCGCGGGTGAATCGTCATGCGGAATGAGTCTCCTAATGATTCGGCCCAGATGGATTCGACTGCGACAGCCCCGATTGTGATGGCACCGATGACGGGTCTTTGCGTAGGACGTCCTTTTGCGGCCGAATGTTACCTCCGAAATGAAAGGTGGGGCCGACCGACCACCGGAAGTCCCATCTTCCGTCCGCGAGCAGATCATTGAAGATGTGGAAGTAGACCACATCCGTCTGCATGCGGATCGCGATGTGTTTCGTCGCGTTCAGGTCATAGCCGCCGCCAAAACCGTAAAAGCCAGTCCAATCGCTCTTTTTCCCTGAGGGGACGAGTTCCTGTGCGATGGCTGTCGTGACGAGGTCATGCGGATGCGGCGTGGCCGACTCGTGCACCGCACCGAGCGACGGCCGGATAAAGAAGGTGACGCGCTGAAATTTCCGATAGTTGAACTGCGGGCCAGCGGCAAAGGTCTGGGTGGTGGAGTCCACCGGCACATAGACCTGATAGGTCGGCGGAATGACGCCGGCTTTGATCAATTGCAGGATCTGCTGACCGAGCTGCTGTTGCAGAGCGGTGGGCAGCAGGTCCGGAGTTAGCTCCGTGTGGCCCGTGGTAACTGAGTAGTCGAATCCCTGGGCCAGCCACGTCTTCTGGTTCCAGCCGCCCTGGAAGTGATAGCCGCGGGTCGTCAGGTCGATCTTCGGGGCAATGAGGGCCGCGTAGCCGTTGTAGATGTCGTAGCGCCCAACATAGTCCTGCTGCGCACGCGCCTGGCACGCGGCCGATGCAATCAGAAACAATGTGGAAAATAAACCGATGATGCGAGTGGTCTTGCTCGCAAAGGGGAAGGAAAACATACGGTAGGGGGGCCCTCCTTGGACCTCTCCACGCGCCCCAACGGGAGTTGGGCGGCCACATGGAAAGCCGAAGAGTAATCATCGAAGAGGACGGTTGGCAATCAGATTTTTACTGACTGGTCGGAAAGTTATGATACGTCCGGTCGGCCCTCACAGAGATGTCGGAGAAAGCCGGTGATCTCATCGAGCACAACCTCCGGCCGCTCGCGATGGGGTGTATGGCCTGTATCAGGAAGCTGGACGAGGAGCATCTGCGGCGCCAGCGGGCGCAGCGCGTCCATCTGCAGACTGGTTGCGTACTCATCTCGATCACCTTGAAGGACGAGCACAGGACGGCGTACCGAAGGCAGATAGGCTTCGAGTGGCAACGTCAGCAGACTGTCGGACTCACGGATGCTGAGCCACGCAGAGAAGACCGCATCCGGATCGCGGTGATGACGAGAAAGGCGTTCGCGGAAGTCGGTCTCCTGCCACGCGCGCTCGGCCAGAGCCATCCCTGCGGCAGAGGCCGGCTCCGCACACAGTATCGGCGACTCCAGCACCAGTGCCCGCACCTTCTCCGGATGCATCGCTGCATAGATGAGCGCGATGGCAGCGCCCTCGCTGTGTCCCAGCAGCACCGGACTTCCGACTGCGAAGTGGGCCAGCAGCGCCGGCAGCACTTCAAGCGATTGCTTCTCAAAATAACGGCGGCTGCGCGTCTCCGGCGGACCCTCCGACTGACCGTGACCGAGACGCGAGTAGAGCAGCACGTCCATCTCGCATCGCTCCGCCAGCCGCTCCGGAAAGTCGCGCCAGTGCGAGACGGAGCCGAGGGCCTCGTGCAGCAGAACAATCGTGCCCCGGGCGCGCTGTACTGTGATGTGCAGAGTCTCGAGTTGTCGTCCAAGAACGGTGAGCAGGGTGGTTTCGCTCATAGCCCGCGTGCCCAGATCACCGGCTTCTGCGCGGCAACCCAACCGTCCACCCGCGAGGTATAGCGCTCCTCAAGTGCATGGCGTTTGAGCTTCAATGTCGGCGTAATCAAACCGCTGCTCACATCCCACGGTCCGTCGACCAGCGCGAGAAACTGTAGCCGCTCGTGCGGATCGAGCTCACTATTGATCTGGGCCAGCAGGCTCTCGAGGGAGTGGCCAAGCTCGCCATTCAGGCCGCTGGCTTCGCACTGCTTGCGAGCCTCAGGCGAGAGCACAGAAAGCGCGAATGGATGTGGCCGGCCATCGCCCATGACACAAGTGGCCTCGAGCGCCGGGTGAATGCCGAAGCGCTTTTCAATGGGCACTGGCGAAACGTACTTGCCCTTGCTCGTTTTGAACTGCTCCTTGATGCGGCCGACGATCTTCAATTGGCCATCAGGCGCCAGCTCGCCCTTATCCCCAGTGCGGAAGAATCCGTCGGGGGTAAAGCAGGTACGCGTCGCCTCGTCATTCCGGTAGTAGCCGATCATGTTCATGGGGCTGCGCATCTGGACCTCGTCCTCCGGCCCAATGCGCACCTCAACCCCGGGCAGCGCGTGCCCTACAAAGCCCAGGCGGAAGTCTTGGGGCCCTGGCGCGTGCGTAATGGCGGTCTCCGTCAGGCCGTAGCCTTCGACAAGTCCCAGGTCGAGCCGGCGGTACCAGGTGAGCACCTCCGCGGGCAGCGGCGCGGCTCCGGAGGCAGCCAGGCGAACCGAGTCCAGGCCAAGCTGACGCAGAATCTTCCGTTTCACAATTCCGCGAAGGATGGGGATGCGCAACAGGCGATCGAGCTTTGGCTGCGGCACCTTATCGAGCACGCCCTGCCGAAAGCGGAGGTACAGACGAGGCACGGAGAAGAAGAGCGTCGGCTTTGCTCGCTTCAGGTCAGCGAGAAAGCTTTCCTGTCCGGCAGTGAAGGAGACGGTGCAGCCGATGTGCAGGCTCGTGGCCTCGATGACGCCTCGCTCCGCAATATGCGCGAGCGGAAGATACGATATAAACCGCTCGTTATGGTCCATGCTGATCAGCTTTGCGATGCTGTCGCCCATATGCGGAAACACGGAGAAGCGGTGCATCACGCCCTTCGGCTCCCCCGTAGTGCCGGAGGTATAGATGATGGTGGCGAGTTCATCGCCGGAGCGGGTCGGCGAGTCGCCGATCGGCGAGCATTCGGCAAGTATCTCGTCCCACCGCCGGTCACAGCCACGCAGCACATCCGGCGCCGCATTGGGCATTGCGATACGCAGAACGCCCACAGGAATGCCCTGCTGCATGGCCTCCCGGTCGTCCATGGCGCCGACGAAGCAGGCCCGCACATCGGCGTGCTGCAGCAGTGTACGGATCGAATCGGCGCGCAGCGAAGGGTAAAGCGGCACCGTGACGAGGCCGGCCATCCATGCACCAAGCTCGGCAATTATCCACCAGGCACTGTTGCGTGCGAGCGTGGCGATGCGGGCTCCGGGCTCCCATCCGCGGGCACGCAGGAAGGTGGCGATGCGGCGCGCCTCGTCCATGGTCTGCCGCCAGGTCCATGAGCGGACAGTGCCGTCGCTCATCGGCTGGACGAGGTATATTTCGCGCGCGCGAACTCTCTCCCAGTGATAGGCCCGCCCCAGCGGAAGAAACTCATCGCTCCACTGCGCCATCCAGATTGCCTCCAGTCAGATTGACTACAGCTTGCTGGAAGCAGCGTACTAGAGCGTCTTCCCTGTTTCTATGCCCACCGAGTGGGATGCTGCCTGGTCTTTCTTCACGGAAAGACCACGCAGACACCGCTGGTCGACCCTGCATTGACGGGAAGGACGCTCTACGCGCCCTTAGCCTTCTTCACTGCCTCGGTGAGCGCCGGCACTACCTCGAAGAGATCGCCAACGATGCCGTAGTCGGCAACTTCGAAGATGGGCGCGTTCTCATCCTTGTTGATCGCAACCACGGTCTTTGATCCCTTCATGCCGACCAGGTGCTGGATGGCGCCCGAGATACCGATGGCAAGGTAGAGCTTCGGGGAAACCGTCTGGCCGGAGCTG
>DASZGZ010000413.1:0-6736 GCA_035938355.1 Acidobacteriaceae bacterium | reverse complement strand
GTTTAATCCCGCAGCCTTCATACAACCCAACCCCGGTACTTACGGGAACACTCAGCGCAATAACCTATATGGGCCGAGTTTCCTACTCGTAAATGCCGCCGTCGGCAAAACCTTCCATTTACCCTGGGAAGGCATCGGCATAGAAATTCGCGCTTCCGCGAATAACGTCATCAACCATCCCAGCTTCGCGGCTCCCGACTCCAACATCGGCGACCCGAACGTCGGCGTCATCAACAGCGTTAGCGTACATGGCCGCACCATGCAGATTTACGGACGTGTCTCCTTCTAACCTCTAACCTGCTTCAAAAAAGAAGAGAACGGCGATTGCCGTTCTCTTCTTTTTTTCGCCCCGCGATACTGCCACTTTATGATGAGTTAGACATGACTTGCCGCGTTGTCCTCTGTGCTCTTCTGTTGTTGCCTCTCACTGCAGTCTCCTCTGCCGGGCAAGGGGCCTCATCGCAAGCCGCTCCATCGAAGGCGCAGCAGGCGCGGGAACATATTCGGGCGTCGCAGCAGTATTTGCAGCAACAGCGGCCGGATCTTGCCATTCCCGAGCTGCAAAAAGCAGTCGCGCTGGAACCGCAGAACGTGGATGCGCGCGGGAATCTGGGTGTGCTGCTGTTTTTCCGCGGAGACTATGCAGGGGCGGTTCCCGAACTGCGGGTGGCCGTCAAACTCAAACCTGACCTCTGGAAGCTGCAGGGTCTCCTGGGACTTGCAGAAGAGCGCTCCGGGCAGATCGAGGCGGGGAATGCTGATCTGGAAGCTGCCTTCCCTCACCTGACCGAGCAGAAGTTCAAGGCAGAAGTCGGCAATGCTCTGGTCTCCAGTTACACCAGCACGGGAGACACAGAGAAGGCGGCAGCGATTGTGTCACAGTTGCTCGCAGATCAGCCGACAAACACCGAGCTGCTCTACACCTCTTACCGGCTGTCTTCCGATCTGACGGACAAGGCGCTGGTAACGATGGCGCTTACCGATCCCGACGGCGCGTTGATGCATGAGATGATGGGCCGCGAGCTGGCGCGGCATGGCGACGAGGCACAGGCTATCGTCAACCTGCGCGAGGCGCTCAAGATCAATCCCCACCTTCCGGCGGCGCACTACGAGCTTGGCGAGCTGCTCTACAACTCTACAAACGATGCGCTGAAAGCGCAGGCGGAGGCAGAGTTCCAAGCGGCGATAGCCGATAATCCCGCCGACGAGCAGGCGCACCTGATGATGGGCGAGGCAGCGGCGAAACGGGGAGACACGAAGGCAGCCTTCAGTGAAGACTCGAAGGCCGTGGAACTGCAGCCGAACGATGCGGATGCATTGGTGGAATTGGGAAAGATCCTGATGACCATGAACGAGAATGAGAAGGCGCAGGAGATCTTCGAGCGGGCGGTGAAAGCGGAGCCGACCAACACAGTAGCCCGCTACCGGCTGAGCGTGCTCTATCGCCGCCAGGGCAAGACCGCCGAAGCGGACCAGCAGATGGCCGAGTACAAGAAGTACAAGGATATGAAGAGCAAGCTCGAAAAGATCTTCCACGACATGCGCGTTGGCTCGCTTCAGAAGAATGCAGATGACACGGATGAGCAGCGCTGATCGCCGGCGTCGTGCGCGCCGTCTGTGCGAGCGGTTGTTTTTGCTGGTGTTTTTTCCGTGCGCGCATGCGATGTGCCCGGCCCAGTCGGCTCAGTCTGTGCAGACTCCTCCGGCCAACGTGGCCGCGTCTCCGCAGACTTCAGCAACCCAGTTGGTCGACATCACTGCTCACACCGGCATTCACTTCAGCCATATGTCGACGCCTGATGCACGATACATCGTCGAGTCGATGAGCGGTGGTGTTGCACTGATCGATTATGACCAGGACGGCTACCCGGATATCTACTTTACGAACGCCGCGAGCGTGGAGATGGGGCTGGCGGGAAAGAAGGCAAAGGGCGCGCTTTACCACAACAATCATGATGGGACGTTCACCGATGTGACCGACAAGGCTGGCGTCGGATATCCCTGTTGGGCCATCGGCGCGGCTGTCGGAGATTACAACAATGACGGCCGTCCCGATCTGCTGGTGACCTGCTTCGGCGGAGTCGTTCTTTATCGCAATAACGGAGACGGAACCTTTACGGATGTCAGCAAGCAAGCCGGACTGAGCGGAGACAACGGGTGGGCAACCGGCGCTTCCTTCGGCGACTACGACGGTGACGGGTGGCCGGATTTGTTCGTCGCACACTACGTCGATTTTCATCTAAATGACCTGCCAACATTTGGATCGAAGAAGACCTGCCAGTACCACGACGTGCCTGTGCAGTGCGGACCGCGCGGGCTCAAGGGGACGAGCGACAATCTGTATCACAATCGCGGCGATGGTACGTTCGAGGATGTTTCAAAGCAGGCGGGCGTCGATGATCCGCATGGCTTCTTTGGATTGACCGCAGTGTGGGCACACCTTGGTGGTGATGGGCCGCCAAATTTGTTTGTAGCCAACGATGGTGAGCCAAATTTCCTTTACGTGAACGACGGCCACGGACATTTCTCCGATGTCGCTTATCCGTCAGGCGTGGCGGTCAACCAGGATGGCACGGAGCAGGCCAACATGGGTGTGGCGCTCGGCGATTACATGCACACGGGGCGCTTCTCCATTGCTATTTCACACTTCAGCGAGGAGTACGCGACGCTCTATCGAAATGACGGCGAGATGAGTTTCACGGATGTCTCCTATCCTTCCGGCATTGCGCGCGCTACCACACCGTATGTCGGCTGGGGCGACGCCTTCCTCGATCTCAATAACAGCGGCTGGCTCGACTTCATTCTCGTGAACGGCCATGTCTATCCGCAGGTAGGAGCGTCGGGCACGGGCACGGTGTATCGAGAGCCGAAGCTGGTGTATGCGAATCAGCATGACGGAACGTTTCGCGATGTCAGCAAATTGAGTGGCCCGACAGTGCAGATACCGCAGGTGAGCCGCGGGCTCGCAGTGGGCGATCTCTTCAACGATGGGCATCTCGAAATCGTGATCGAGAACCTGGAAGGCGGCCCTATGATTCTGCGCGCGGACGCGGACGCACAGAACCACTGGATCAGCCTTGAGTTGCGAGGGACGAAGGGGAACCTGCTGGCGCTGAATGCGCGCGTCAGGATGACGGTGGCCGACCTTGTGCAGCAAGACGAAGTGCGCAGCGGCGGCAGCTATCTGTCGCAGAATGATTTGCGGCTGCATTTTGGTTTAGGGAAGCATCCGCGTGCAGACAAGGTGGAGGTGACTTGGTCGTCCGGCGCGAAGGAGACACTCACCAACCTCGCGGCGGATCGCTTCTATGTCGTGCAGGAAGGCAAGGGCGTTGTAGCGACGCACCCGGCGGCGTCTGCAGTCTCGCATTGAAGACAGCGGCTGCGCCATGGCGTGCGATCAGGTGAGTGACTCGAGATAGTTTCCCCATCCCACAACGACCGTCGAGCCGATGAGCAGAAAAAGGCCGAAGGCCATGAGCAGTCTGGTTCTCCGGCTCGTGTCACGCCACTCGTGCAGCACCAGCCCCCAGAGCGTGGCGAAGATGATGATGCTGGCCATATGCAGGGTCCAGCTCGAGAAGTCATACTTGCCCATTTTTGTCTGACCCATCGAGTAAAAGAAAAACTGGAAATACCAGAGGATGCCGGCGAGCGATGCCAACGCGTAGTTGCTGACTAAAACAGCGGGGGCAAGCCGCTCGCGTGGATCAGTCAATGGCGAAGCGACCTCTGGCTGCTCAGGATTGATTCCTGGCGCACCTAAAAACTGTGCTGCAGAACGATTGCGTACGATCAGGATGACGGACCAGAGAAGATTGGTGGCGAAGCCGCCGATGAGCACCACGATGAGGACCGGGAGATTCTGCCAGAGCTCCGAGCGGCCGTGTGCGACAAGCTGTTGCCGCGCAATATGCGCAATGCCCTTGCCTGCACTGAGGCCGTAGGCAAAGCACGAGCTCATGATGCCGGCGAATATTGCTACTGCGAGCCCTTTGCCGAAGGAGTAATCTCGCTCGCCGATGGCTGCCCTTTCCTCGGCGGGAACCTCTCTTTCCTTTGAATAACCAGCGAGTCCGTTCACTGCGATCGCTACGATGCAGATGGCGACACCCAGGAGGATGACGCGCCCCCCGGGCTGGTGGAGGATGCCGCGGATCTGACCGTTGAAGATGGGTGGCATCAAGGTGCCAAAGGCGGTGCAGAACCCAAGCGCGATCGCGTATCCGAGCGCTATGCCCAGATACCGGACGGCGAGCCCAAACGTGAGGCCGCCGACTCCCCACATGGCGCCCCAGAATATCGCGTGCCACAAGGTGGCACTGGGGGCGGCGCGGAGCACGCTGAGGAGGTCGGGCACAAAGATGTAGCCGATGACGATAGGCGCGACGATCCACGCGGCAAAGCCCTGGATGATCCAGTAGATTTCGAACGACCAGCGCTTGATCGGCCGGAATGGGATGAAGTTGCTGGCAGATGCCAGACCACCGATCCAGTGATAGATGACCCCAACCAGGGGATTTGCACCCAAACCATGCCTCCGCTTTGCGAGATGGTTCAGCCATCTTACTTGCGCGTTGCCGGATTTGATATTTGTGGCTTCAATTGAAAGCCGTTTGCTGCGGGCGATACACTCGCTGTTGCGCGATCATCCCTACAGCAGGAGCATGCAGGTGCCAGATACGTTGAACCTGGAAAGCGCGTTGACGCGCCTGGACCGCTTCACCATTGAAATTCCTTCGTGGGGATTTGCGAATACGGGCACCAGGTTTGGCAAGTTTCTACAGGCGGGAGCTGCCACCACGCTGGAGGAAAAGTTCGCCGATGCCGCCCAGGTTCACAAGCTGACGGGCATTACGCCATCGCTTGCTCTGCATGTGCTTTGGGACCTTCCACACGGCTTGGACGATTTGCCGGAAGTGAAGCGACTCGCGCAGAAGTATGGCGTTCGGGCGGGGTCGATCAATCCGAATCTGTTTCAGGACCAGGAGTACAAATTCGGCTCGCTGTGCAACCCGGATGCGGCGGTCCGGCGCCGTGCCGTCGAGCACGTGCTGCACTCGGTGGAAATTGCGCACGCGCTCGGCTGCCGCGACATCTCGCTGTGGCTCGCGGACGGCTCAAATTATCCTGGAGCACAGAGCATCCGCCATCGCATCGAGTGGCTTGAGCAAGCGTTGGAAGAGATACATCAAGCGTTAGCTCCTGACCAGCGATTGTTGATCGAGTACAAGCCGTTCGAACCTGCTTTTTACCACACAGATATTGCCGACTGGGGAATGGCGGCTCAACTGGCTCGCGCTGCTGGAACGAAGGCGCATGTGCTGGTGGATACGGGCCATCATTATCAGTCGCAGAACATCGAACAGATCGTCGCGTGGCTGCTGCATCTCGGCCTTCTTGGTGGCTTCCACTTCAACGACCGGCGTTATGCGGACGATGACCTGACGCTGGGATCGATCGATCCATATCAGGTATTTCGCATCTTCCACGAAATTCTTTCTGAACCCGCAGATGACTTCGCGGATATCGCATTCATGCTTGACCAGAGTCATAACGTGAAAGGCAAGATCGAAGCGACGCTACAAAGCGTGATTGCGGCGCAGGAACTGTTCGCGAAGGCATGCGTGGTAGATCGCGGCCGGCTGGCTGAGCTGCGGAGCACCACCAAGACCGTAGAGGCGGAGGAATGCCTGCGTGGTGCATTCTGGACGGATGTGCGGCCTGCATTGGCAGCGTGGCGCGAAGGCCGCGGTGTGCCAAGTGACCCGCTACGCGCCTTGGCAGAGAGCGGCTACATCGCAAAGATTGAACAGGAACGCGGATCGCGCAATGCAATGTTGCAATCGAGCTACGCCTAGTCCTCGACGGAGAGAAACGAAATCATGCCATCAGCGCCATCGCATAGCACCACCGAGTTGCAATACCTTGACAACCGCTGGGACGAAAAACTGGCCGCAGAGATGGATGAGCCGGAGCTGCTGCGGTATCGCTCCAACCTGCTTGGCTCCGATCTCCGCATAACGAATTTCGGCGGTGGCAACACCAGCTCCAAAGTAGCGATGAAGGACCCGCTGACCGGCGAAGAGGTCAGCGTTCTCTGGGTGAAGGGCAGCGGCGGTGATCTTGGGAGCATCCAGCGGGCTGGGTTTGCCACCCTCTACATGGAGAAGCTTCTGGCTCTGGAGCGGCTCTATCGCGGTGCCGACCGCGAAGATGAGATGGTGGAGTTCTACCCGCTCTGCACTTTTGGCATCAATCCAGTTGCCGCTTCCATCGATACTCCACTGCATGGATTTCTTCCTTATCCGCATGTCGATCATCTGCATCCGGACTGTGCCATCGCGCTGGCGGCCGCGGCAAACGGGCGCGAGAAGATGGAGCAGTTCAATCGCACCTATGGACATAAACTTATCTGGGTGCCGTGGCAGCGTCCAGGGTTCGAGCTCGCCATGATGATGAAGCGCGCGGTGGAGCAGGAGCCATCGTGCGATGGCATCGTGCTGGGCGGCCATGGCCTGTTCACCTGGGGCAATACGCAGCGCGAGTGCTATCTGAATACGCTCCGTATGATCGACCAACTCACCGACTTCATTGAAACGCATTCACGGGCGAAGGGTGAGAGCATTCTTGGCGGCCAGCGCCTTGCGCCGCTTGCCAATCGGAAGGAGATTGCGCTCGAGATACTTCCCTTCCTTCGCGGCCGCGTCAGCGAGCAGAAGCGCCTGATTGCCAG
>DASZGZ010000412.1:0-2504 GCA_035938355.1 Acidobacteriaceae bacterium | reverse complement strand
CGAAACGCAGCAAGACACTTTGCGCTTCATCGATCAGGTGGACCGACTGCACGAGCAAACCCGTCCCGGTGATTCCACCCTCGAAGCCAGAATCGCTTCCTACGAGCTGGCCTATCGCATGCAAAGCGCGGCGCCCGACGTAGTCGATTTCGACAAGGAATCCGCCGCCACCAAGGCACTCTACGGACTCGACGATCAGCTCACCGCCGACTTCGGCCGCAAGTGCCTGCTGGCCCGCCGCCTGGTCGAGCGCGGCGTTCGCTTCATTCAAATCTATTCCGGAACCAATGTCGGCGATGACTGGGATAGCGCTCACACCGATCTGATCGCCTCGCACACGCGCATGGCCGGAAAGATCGACCGCCCCATCGCCGGTCTGCTTCAGGATCTGAAGGCGCTAGGCCTGCTCGATTCGACGCTGGTGGTGTGGAGTGGTGAGTTCGGCCGCACTCCGCTTTCGCAAGGCCAGAACGGCCGCGACCATCATCCCTACGGATTCAGCAGTTGGCTAGCCGGCGGCGGCGTGAAAGGTGGCCGAGTATTAGGCGCAACCGACGAGTTCGGCGTGCAGGCCGCGGAAATGCGCGTCGATGCGCACGACATGAACGCCACCATGCTGCGTCTGCTGGGACTCGATCACGAAAAGCTGACCTACTTCTACCAAGGCCGCGATCAGCGCCTCACCGACGTCCACGGCCAGAACGAATTCACCAAGCAACTGATAGCGTAATTTCGCAACGTGGGGCGGACGGTCTTGCCGTCTGCCCTGCGCCACGAGGTCCTTTGCGAGCCGGGCAGGCTGTTCCGCCAGGGGTTCCCGCCTGCCGCAAGCCGCCGGCTGCATCAGCCGCCCGGCCCCTGTGACTTCTCGCAGTTGATGAGCCATGGAATGCCGAATTGGTCAACGAGAACGCCAAAACGAAGCGCCCAAAATGTTTCCTGCAACGGCATCTGAACCGCTCCGTTTTCTGCCAGGGCCTTGAACATGCGCTCGGCTTCCACTGGATCGCTGAGATTAAACTGTAGAGCGAAGCCTTGGGGTTTCTGATACCGCCCGGGCAGCGCATCTGAGCCGTAAAGCGTGAAGTCGGCATGAGCGAATGTGGCATGGCCGATCTTCTTTCGCCAATCAGACGGTGTCTGTAGATCCATGGGCATATCCTCATACGTCATCATGAAGTCGATCCGGCCGTGGAGGCACTCTTCGTAGAACTTAAAAGCCGCTTCGCACTGGCCGTCGAACGTCAGGTTTGGATACAGCTGCATCCTGTGCTCCTTTAACCATGAATTATCCGGATGAACCTGCGTATTGTTGACGCCTTCCTCTGTCTGATACCATAGCTCTTCTTCGAGAGCCCTATGAAATCTGACATGAACCGCCGCTCCTTCCTGACTGCCACCGCACTCCTACCCGCGGCCGCCAACGCACAACGCGACTGGAGCGGTAAGAATCCCACGCGTTATCCCGACCCGGACATCGTCGTCCTCGACAAGCGCTTTGCCAAATACAAAGTGGGCAACACGCCGCTCCAGCGCCTCTGGACTGGAGCGCTGTGGGCGGAAGGTCCCGCCTGGAACGGCGAGGGCAACTACCTGGTTTGGAGCGACATCCCCAACAACCGCCAGATGCGCTGGCTGGAAGAAGATGGTCATGTCGGCGAGTTCCGCAAGCCCTCCCACTACAGCAACGGCAACACCTTCGACTACGAGGGCCGCCAGCTCTCCTGCGAGCACGGTACCCGCCGCGTCACCCGCTACGAGCACAATGGCAAGCTCACTGTCCTGGCCGACAAGTTCCAAGGCAAGCGCCTGAACGCGCCCAACGATATCGTCGTGCACCCCGATGGCGATATCTGGTTTACCGATCCCGGCTATGGCATCACCGGAGTCTATGAAGGCACCGGTGTCGCCCCGCTCGAATTGAAGGAGGCTGTTTACCGCATCGATGGCAAAACCGGCAAAATGGACAAGGTCACCGACGAAATGTACAAGCCCAACGGCCTGTGCTTTTCGCCCGACTACAAGAAGCTCTACATCTGCGATACCGGCTCCACGCACTATGCGGAAGCGCCCAAGAATATTCGCGTCTACGATGTGCTCGATAGCAAGAGTCTGAAGAACGGCCGGCAATACATTTCCATGGATCTACCCGGTAAAGGCGCTGGACAAGCCGACGGAATTCGCGCTGACAAAGACGGCAACATCTGGGTCGGCGCGGGCTGGGTCGGCGAAGGTTACGATGGTGTCCACATCTTCGCGCCTGGCGGTGAGCGGATCGGCATGATCCTGCTGCCGGAAATGTGCGCCAACGTCTGCTTCGGCGGGACCAAGCGCAACCGCCTGTTCATGTGCGCCAGTCAATCGCTCTACGCGGTGTACGTCGAGACTCAGGGCGCCCATATCGCGTGATATACCCGTGCATCAAAGACAGCAGCTGCAGCACGGGCAGACGGCAAGACCGTCCGCCCCACGTGATACAATCCGTTTCTTTAAGGAGATTTCAA
>DASZGZ010000411.1:0-2272 GCA_035938355.1 Acidobacteriaceae bacterium | reverse complement strand
TTCTGCTGATTGCCCTGGGCGAGAACGCCAAAGTTTGGCGGCCATGTGGCAGTGTTCGTCGGCTCAACGATGAGATAGGTAGCCGTTGTCGCGTCCACCAGGTTGGTGGGTCCGCTGTTCGCCAGCGGGATGGCCCCGGCGGGAAAAGCCGTCGGCCCGACAGCGGGTGGCGTGTACGTGCTCGGCACATGGACAAACTTTGAAAGTGAGTTAAGCTGCGTCACCGCATTGCTGGAGCCGGGAGTCGTCACCGAAAGGTCAGTAAAGGTTTCGAGATAGACCAGCGGAGTCACTCCCGTCCCTCTGTAGACAATCGAAAGATCAAAGTTCGCAGGATTGACGGCGTTGGGCGTCGCAACAACTCCGAAGTATTGCGGCCAGAGATATGGTTGGGCGGCTTCCACCATCAGCGAGACGTATCCGTTCGCGTCGCGGAGACTGACGTATCCATTCGGAATCAGAGAGACAATTCCCGGCGTCACTGGGCTGCCCGCCAAAGGCAGCAGCACCGCTTGCGTCACCGGGCTGTCCTGAATCACAGGATTGAAGCGCACGGGAAACGGCACAGGTGCCGCAGGATCGCACCGATCGCCGGCCAGGTTTGGCGGCTTGAACAGCGTAGGCTCAGGCACGGTGCCCAGCGCTACTCCTGAAAGAGACAACCCCTGATCAGCCAGTACGACGTTGCCGAAGACAACGCTGACGTCGGTCAACGTCTGCCGATCGCCGCTCGAGTTCAAAAAAGTGGAGGAGATACAAACAGGAAACGGAAGAGCGTCCGCGACAGACCACTGTATCTCTGTCACAAGCGTCGGTGTCTGCGAGACGGAAACGACCGGATTCCCGGTGCCATCTTCGAACAACGGATCAACCAGTGGCTGCCCCTGCGCGCTCTGCGTCGTTACAGCGGTAAGCCGCACCGCGCAGCGATGGCGGATGTCCGCGTCGGCCGGATTCCCCGTCTGTGGCCCCAGCATCTCCCGGAAGATCAGCACATCGCCCGGTTGAAGGTTAGGAAAGCTGCCGCGCAGCGTGGCTTCCGTAGCCCCGCGCGGCAGGCAGCAATTCGCATCGCCCCAGGTGTAGAAGGAGATCTGGTTCAGCTCCGGATAGAGCACCGCATCCTGCATCGGCTCAAAGACGATGACGCCCGCCAGCAGTGCTGCTTCTTCGTTGCCGGCTCCGACCGCGAGCGTGGACGGCATTCCCGGCGCATAGGTGTAGAAGCGCGTCACGGTGTGATCGAGGAAGACCTGCATGGAGACCTCGAGCGTTATCCATGCGCGCGCATTGCAGCCATCGTGCACGAAGTAGTCGACCAGCCGTGCATGACGCCGCAGAGAGATGCGGCTGCGCGCCGTTTGCAGATAGGCTTCGGTGGCCACCGCGTCCTGCTGATAGCTGAGCTGGTCGCCCACGTATGCAATCAGCTCGGCAAGCGCAACACCGATATCCGCCTCGCTCGTTCCTCCCCACGCGGGCACAAGCTGATTCAGGCGATCCAGCATGATGCTGCGGAATGAGCCATAGTCCTTCGCCAGGTAATTGATAGGCGGCGGCGCAGGCAAATCGGACGGGCAGTCGGTAGGGGGCGGAGCGCAGTCGAAGTCCGGGCCGCACTCCACTTTGAAAGAGAACTCCACCTCCGCCAGCTCAGGATCGAAACCCGTGAGTGCCTCGGTAATGTCGAAGGAGTCTTCCGTGGCCTGGCTCGCATTGTTGACCAGGCGCAGCGTGTAAGGTGAGAAATCGCCCGTTTCGTTCGTGCGAATCACCAGCACCTTGGCTGCGTCGGCAAGCGCCGTCAGGTATGCGCTCTCCTTCGCGGTTGCTTGTGAGGGCGGTGCGGAGGCGACGCCGATCCACTGCGTGGTAATTCCCGTGATGCTCTCGCCGCCCGTGATCAGGACATTCGCGGGTGCAAGGCCGGTCGGCGCATTGTTGAGGCAGTGCACCAGCAACGTCTGCTGGCGCGGACTGTCCAGCGGAATGGCATCGTGGTCCAGCACCTCCAGGTAGTCGATGCCGTTCAGAATCGGATTCCCCAGCACCGCGGCCTTGCGGTTCTCATTGCAGCATTGGTAGATCATGGGTTCCCCCCGTACACGAACGTCTGCACCTGGGAGACCCCCGTATCGAGAAGCGAATAGCTGACGGTGACAGTCAGGACGGCTTCTTCAACCGACGCCACAACGGACTGCACTTTGATGTAGTTACTCAACCATTTCTGCAACGCTCCCTGCACACTGAACTGCGTGGCTGCCGCCATCTC
>DASZGZ010000410.1:0-9644 GCA_035938355.1 Acidobacteriaceae bacterium | reverse complement strand
ACGTTCATCACTACATGCCCGTCCACAAACTTCGGCGAACCCTTGGGATGAAAGCTGGTGAAGTCGAGCGGCGCGCCCGTACCGCCCGTCGCCGCATTCTTCCCATGTGCGCAGTGCTCCAGAAATTGCCGCAGAAACGCCTCGCTCGTGCTTGGCCCGCTCTTTCCCGCGTACACACCCGTCGAGTCCGGGCCGCCGATCTTCGCTCGCGGGAGTACCTTGCGCACCGCCGCGGCCGATACATCGTAGAGCCGGTCGTACTCCTGCGGTGTGCCATGCCAGTAACCGATATCCGGCTCGTTCCACACCTCCCATATCCACCCATCCACCGCCATTCCGTAGCGATCCCTCAGGTGCGCAACATAGGCTTCGACCAGCGCACTCCACTTTGCGTAGTCCCTCGGCGGATAGCTCCAGCCGGTGAAGAGATCGCCGTTAGGAAAGTTGTGACGGTACGGCTCTTGATGCGTCGAGAGAGCCTCCGGCATAAAGCCAAGTTCCACAAGCGGCCGCACGTGTGCGTCGCGCATTGCATCGAAAATACGGTCTGTGATTGTCCAGTCGTAAACCGGCGTGCCGTCCGCGCGCTCGGTGTACACATTTGATGAGCCCCACTTCAGCGAGCCCTCGCCATTGCCAGTAGTGAACAGGTTATGCGCGCGGAAGTACACCGGAGCATGCGCCGTGTCGCCCAACTCTCCCAGTTCATCCAGCAGTTCTCTTCCATGCGGACCATAAATATAGTTCGGCTCGTCCGCGCCAAAGAAGCTCCAGATTGGGGAGAACACGCCTGTCAGAGTATCAGGATGCACCGTCACACGAACGGTAGCGCCATCCTCACCATTCGCCGAGAGCGATGCGAAAACCAGTACGAGAGCGAGAGAAAAGGATTGCCAGCGCATGGCGTCACTCTAAACGACCACGCGGGTCAATGCGCTGTTGGGACGCGCTTTGGCCCTGTTATTCCGTGCGCAGCACCCGCATGGGTTCCGTGGAAGCAGCACGATGCGCCGGCAGGAAGCATGCCAGCAGAGCCGCCGCGAGCAGCACGAACCCCACCGCCGAAAACGCGGACAGATCGAGCGCACTCACCCCGTACAGTGTGCTCTGCATGGCGCGGCCGATGAAGTACGCGCCTATCAACCCCAGCACAAATCCCACTGCCGCGAGCGTCACGCCTTCACGCAGGACCAATGTCACCACGCGGCCCCGCGTCGCTCCCAGTGCCATGCGCAGCGCAATCTCGTGCGCGCGCTGCGCCACGGAAAATGTCATCACGCCGTAGATGCCCAGTGCCGCCAGCAGCAGCGCGATCGCCGCGAAGCATCCAAACAGCACCAGCGTGAAGCGATCGTCCGAGAGCACATCGTGTCGCACCTGCTCCATGGTGCGCGGCGTCGCCAGTGCAACATCGGGGTCCACCTTGTGCACCGCGGCGGCGATGCTCTTCGTCATCGCAGCCGGATCCTCGCTCGTGCGCACGCCGATCCCGCTCGTCGGCCACGGAATCTGCCAGAACGGAATCAAGATCTCTGGATTGTCCTCACGCAGCCGGTCCCGCACATTGTGAAATATGCCCACAATCTGCCACTCAATCGGTGGCCCCAGCTGCTGCACGCCCGGAATCAACTGCTCTACGATCACACGCTGCTGCAGCGGGTCCGTTCCCTTCAGATACTTCCTGACAAACTCCTCGTTCACCATCGCGACCTTCACACTCGCCGCGTTGTCCTGCTCGGTGAAGGAGCGACCGTTGATCAGCCGGATACCGAATGTCTTGAAATAATCCGGCGTCACCATGCCGAAGCTACACCCTGGCCGTTGCGACGGATCGGCATATGCCGGCTTGCCCGCAATTGTGAATGGCATGCCAAACCCGGACCCTTCCAGCGGTGTTCCTGTCTGCGCGGAAGACGAGATCACCCCGGGAACTGCGTTGATGCTTGAGAGCAGTTGCCGATAGTGCGCCGCAATCAACACCGGATCCTTCGAGCGCGTATCCGGAATCGGCAAATAAAACGTCAATACGTGATCGGTCCTGACTCCCAGGTCGACTCTCGTCAGGTTCAGGAAGCTATGAATCGCTAGTCCTGCGCCCGCCAGCAACGACAGCGCCAATGTGAACTCACCGATCACCAGCGCCTGCCGCAGCCGCTTGCGTCCAACACCGGTTCCGGATCGGCCGCCCTCTTTCAACGTTTCCGCAGGATCCACCCTCGACGCATGCCACGCCGGCACGCAGCCAAAGAGCAATCCGGCCAGCGTCGTCGCGCCCAGTGTAAACAGCAGCACCGGGAAGTTCAGGCTCAGGTCCGCCTCGCTCGGCAGCGTACCTTCCGGCATCGCGCCCATGAAGGCGTGCAGCATCGCGTACCCTATCGCGACCCCCAGCGCACCTCCCGCCAGCGCGAGCAATATGCTCTCCGTCAACAATTGCGTAAAGATGGCCCGCGGGGTAGCCCCCAGCGACGAGCGAACCGCCATCTCCTTCTGCCGGGCCATGCTGCGCGCCAGCAGCAGGTTGGCCACATTCACGCACGCAATCAGCAGAACGAATGCCACGGCGCCCAGCAGCATCCACAGTGTGCGAATCCGCTCCTTCGGCAGGAAGTCGTTCTTCAGCGGCTCGACAAATGCTCCCCATCCCTTGTTGCTCTTCGGATACTGCTGCGCAATATGTGTCGTCACCGCATTCATATCGGCGCGCGCCTGCTCCATCGTCACGCCCGGCTTCAACCGCCCTATCGCGAGCAGCCAGTGGAAGTCGTGATTGAGCTGCTCCGGTTTGAACGCGAGCGGCACCACGATGTCGCCCTGCCCGCGATCGTAGAGCCCCGGAGACAACACGCCCACCACCGTATAAGGCTCCCCGTTCACACGCAGCGTCTCTCCCACGATGTGAGAGTTCGCGCCCAGCCGCTTCCATAGCTTGTGCGTCAGGATCACCTCATGATCGCGGCCTGTCTGGCCCTCCTCCGGCAAAAAATCACGGCCCAGAAAAAATGGTGTGCCCAGCATGCGGTAGAAACCGGGCGTCGTCATCCGCCCGTGGATCTGTTCCGGCTGGTCCTTCGTTGACAGGTTGAAGGCGCCGCCCGTCCACGCATTCAGATCCTGAAAGGTCGTGTTCTCCCGCTTCCAGTCCGTGAAGTCTCCAGCGGAGATTCCGTTGTGGAAGCCCTGGATCTTCGACCACACCACCATCAACTGCTCCGAGTGGGGATAGGGCAACGGCTCCAGCAGCGTTGCGTAATCGACAGTGAAGATCGCGGTATTCGCACCCACGCCGAGCGCCAGCGTCAGCAGAATCGTGAGCGTCAGCCCCGGATTCTTGAGCAGCATACGGACGCTGAAGCGAAGGTTGCGGAGCAGATTCTGCATGAATGCACCTCACTCAAGTTGTCGAAGACACACACCGGGCCCGGAAACCGATACGCAATGGAACGCCATTCCGTTCAACAATATTCGTTACTTTCGGTAATGCTACACACAGTAACATTGAAGACGGGTGACGGCAAGCGCAACGTCCACTCGCGCAAACCCGCTTCGCCTGATTACGTGTCCGCGGTCAAAAAGACGCAGCCTTCCCAACAGCCGCTCGATAAAAAAAGAAAAATGTAGGAACCACGACTTCGCGTCCCGCGTAGAGACCCATGTGGCATCCCCACAGAGGTGTGGCATACTCATGTGGCCGCCACACAGGAGACCCTTACCGCATGCCTAATCCCAAGCTCGACCTGCTCCAGGGAACCCTAGACCTCATGGTCCTGCAGACACTCGCCGCCATGGGCCAGCAACACGGCTACGGCATCGCGCGCCGCATCGAGCAGATCAGCGGTGACACCATTCTGCTCAACCAGGGCACCATCTACGCCTCTCTCGTGCGCCTGCAGAACCGCGGCTGGATCACCGCCGAGTGGGGCACCTCCGACAACAACCGCAAGGCCAAGTACTACGCCATCACCCGCAGCGGCCGGAAACAGCTCGCCCGTGACGCAGCCGACTGGCGGCGTCTTTCAGATGTGATGGGCCGTGTTCTCGCGCAATCTCCGGCCAACGCTCTCGCGCAGAGCCTGAAAGGTGCCGAATGATCTCCAGTCTCCGCGCCGCCCTCGCCCGCACACGTGCCTTCCTCAACAAGCCCATCGGCGACGCCGACCTCGAACAGGAACTCGCCTCGCACATCGACTTCGCGACGGAGGAAAATCTGCGCCGAGGCCTCTCACCCCAGGAAGCCCGCCGTCTGGCCCTCGTCCGCTTCGGCGGCGTCGAGCAATCGCGCGAGCAGCAGCGCGCCGCACGCGGCCTCCCCGCGCTCGACATCCTTCTGCAGGACCTCCGTTACACCCTCCGCACCCTGCGTCGCGACCGCGGCTTCACCCTCATCGCCATCCTCATCCTCGCGCTCGGCATCGGCGCAAATATTGCCGTCTTCAGCGTCGTCAACACGCTCATGCTGCGCCCGCTTCCCTTCCGCGATCCCGCGCGCCTGCTTTGGATCGGTCCGGAGATCTTCGACGGCAACTGGTCCGGTGCCACCTATTCCATTGACGCCTATACAGAGCTCCGCGAGCGCAACAAGTCCTATACCGATGTCGCCGGATACTATGCCTTCTCCTCCAGCGACAACTTCAAGCTCACCGGCCACGGCGATCCCAGGCCCTTCACCGGTATTGGTGTCACTCCTGATTTCTTCCAGGTGCTCGGCGTGGACCCTCTGATGGGCCGCCTCTTCCATGAAAACGAATCGCTCCCCGGAGCAGGCCAGGTCGTCCTGCTCAGCTATCCCATTTGGCAGCGGCAGTTCCATGGCGATCCATCCATCCTCGGCAAGATCGTTGATTTCAACGACCGCGCCTTCACCGTCGTTGGCATACTCCCGCGCAGCTTCGACTTCGGCGCCGTCTTCGCGCCCGGCACAAGAGTCGATCTCTTCGTCCCCATCGATTTCAAGGGAACTCGACTCGATGGCAATACCATCACGCTGATCGGCCGCCTCAAGCCCGGCATCACCGTCGAGCAGGCCCGCGGCGAAGCCAAGCTGCTCTTCCCCAAACTCGACTTCAGGACCGACCATCCTGAATACAGCGAGGGCTACACCGCTTACCCCACACCACTCAAGCAATACGTCAGCGGCAAGCTCCATCGTTCGCTTATCGTGCTCTGGTCCGCCGTCGGACTCATCCTGCTCATCGTCTGCGTCAATCTTTCGAACCTGCTCCTCGCACGTGCCGCCGCGCGCGGCAAGGAGTTCGCACTCCGGGGCGCGCTCGGCGCCAGCCGCAGCCGCATCATTCGCCAGCTGCTTACCGAAAGCCTGCTGCTCTCCGGAGTCGGTTCTCTCTTCGGCCTCGCGCTGGCCTTCGCCATCACGACGTGGCTGCAGCATCAGACCGCGCTCGCATTGCCGCTGCTCAATGACGTCCACATTGATGCCACTGCGCTTCTCTGGACCCTCGTCATCGCGAGCGGCACCGCAGTGCTCTTTGGCCTCGCGCCCGGCATCCGGATGTCCAGCACCCATCTGCAGGAGTCTTTGAAGGAATCCGGCGGTCACGGCGCCAGCGACGGCCGCCGTCACGAGCGTCTCCGTTCCATGCTGGTCATCTCGGAAGTCGCGCTCGCCTGCGTCCTGCTCGTCGGCGCCGGTCTGCTCATGCGCAGCTTCCTGCGCGTCCTCGACGTCGATCTCGGTTTCAAACCCGCTGCCGCTGCGTCCATCAAGGTTGACTACGATGACGGCGGCAATGCCGACAAGCGCAGCGCAATCCTGCAGAACGTGCTCACTCGCATCAGCGCAATTCCCGGCGTCGAACATGCCGGCATCTCGGACAATCTGCCCTTCGAACGCAATCGCTGCTGGGGCGTTCCGCACCGCAAAGACGTTGACCAGAAGCAACTCGAGGCGGCACACCTTCCTTGCGCTCTCGTCTACATCGTCACTCCCGGCTATCTCGCCGCCATGGGCGTACCCATCACCGGACGTGACTTCACCTGGGAAGACTTACCGCTGCCCCCGCCGCCTCCGCCGAACCAGGCCGCCAAGCCGGCTGCCCCGCAGGGTAGAAGGGGCGATCCCGTCATCATCATCAATGCAAGCGCGGCGCGTCAGATGTATCCCAACGGAGACGCCCTCGGCCATATCATTGATGCCGGCGGTAACGACTCCCGCATCGTCGGCATCATCCCCGACCTGCACCAGACCAGCGTGGAAGGCCAGCCGGACTGGCAGGTCTACTACCCCATCACGCAACAGGGTCCGGAGGGTGCGGAGCTCGTCATTCGCAGCAAGGTTCCTCCGGCTCAGCTCGCATCGAGCGTCATGCACACATTGCGTGAGATCAATCCCGGGCAGTCTGCGGTGCCACTGCGTCCCATCCAGTCGCTGGTCGATCATGCCGTCTCGCCCCGCCGCTTCTTCGTGCTGCTGGTCGGCACCTTCGCTGCGCTCGGCCTGCTCCTCGCAGCGCTCGGTATTTACGGCGTCATCTCCTACTCGGTCACCCAGCAGACGTTGGAGATCGGCATCCGCATGGCGCTCGGCGCTACAACCGCGCGCGTGCAGTTCGGCGTCATCTTCCGCACTATGCGGCTCGCGCTCATAGGCATCGCTGTCGGCGCAGTGGTGTCACTCGCCGTCGCCTCGCTCATCTCCGCCATGCTCTTCAACACCGCGCCCACCGATCCCGTAACCTTCGCCATCATGGTCGCGCTGCTCACCATCGTCGCTGTCCTCGCCGGCTACATCCCCGCGCGTCGCGCCTCACGCGTCAACCCCATGGTCGCCTTGCGCGGGCTCTGAGCCCTCGTCATCCCGACCGGTGGCGCGCAGGTGGGAGCCGTGGTGCGAAGCGACAATCGGCGTAGTGGAAGGATCTCCTGTTCCTCCACCCCAGCAGAAGTGAGCGACGAAGGGAGCGAACCCCACGCCACGCGCCCACTTCCGTGTGAGCCGCCCTGCCCGGCTGTGCCATTACCCGTCCCGCCGCCGCCCGGCTAATCTGCGGTAGAAGCCCGCAACGCACCATGAACATTCAAGCCGCATTCATCGTCCTTGCGCTCTCCCTCTCGCCCTCCCTCGCCGCGGCAGCGGACTCGCCAGCCTGGCAGGATGGTGTCCTTACGAAAGTCCGCACCACGGTCGTCGGCAACTCATGTTCGAGCTCCACGCAGTCCGATGCCGCCACCTACGGCAATACCGCACGCCGCACCATCGATGCATCCGCACGCTGCTCTGATATCCGTGGTGCCGTCTACACCGTCGAGGTCGCAGGCACCGAGTACGAGCTCGCGCCCGACCATTCGCGCATCGCCAGGGCCTCTTCCTACCTTCCCCTCAGCGCAACCGTGCTGAAGCAAAGCAGCCTCGCGAACCACCTGCCCGGCACCGCGGTGAAACTTCGCCGCGACGATGACGGCTTCCTGGTAGCAGTAGGCAAGCGCGAGTCGCGCTACCGCACGTTTGTCGCGCATTAACAGAAGCCGCACTAAGCCGCTGCGCGCTTTCGCCGATTCCGTGCTTCCTTGCTCCGGCCCTACTCCATCTTCATAGACACCATCGGGTCCACTCGGCTCGCCCGCCACGCAGGCACCACGCTCGCACCCAACGCAACGAGTACGAACACTACTGTCGCCGCGCTTAGCACCCATGGATCGCTCGCGCTGGTCTCGTACAACAGCCCCGACATCAATCTCGCTGCGGCCAATGAGCCTGCGATGCCCAGCACGATTCCGGCGGCGGTCAGGCTCAGCCCCTGCCGGACAATCTGCTTGACGATCTGGCTGCGGTTCGCGCCAAGCGCCATGCGGATGCCAATCTCGAGCGTTCTCCGGATGACCTGCTGCGTCAGCAAGCCGTAGATACCCAGCGCTGCAAGCAGGAGCGCCATGCCCGCAAACCCTCCCAGCAGCACACTACGAAAGCGCGGCTGCGCGCTCTGCTCGTGCAGGATGCTCTGCATCGTTTTCATGTTGGAAATCACCGCATCTCGATCCACGCTGGTCACCGTTTGCTGCACCTGCTCAGCGATACGCATCGGTTCTGCCGCAGTGCGCATCACCAGCGTCGTGGCTTGTCCCGGCGCCTGGGCCATCGGACGGTACACCACCGGCGCGGTGATATGCCCCATCTCGCGAAAGACGTTAGTCGTCTTTACGTTGCCCACGATGCCGACAATCGTCAGCCATGGCGCCGACGGGTCTTCGGGACTTCCCAGCTTGATCTGCCGTCCCAATGCATCGCCCGCCGGGAAGTACTCCTCTGCCAGCCGCGCGTTGATCATGGCGACCGCCTGCGTGTCCTTGCGATCGCTCGCGGCGAAACTTCGCCCGGCCAGCAGAGGGATCTGCGCCGTGCCAAGATACTCCGTGCTCACCGTCTGGCTCGCCACGTTGTGCGCTGCCGATCGCGCATCGAATCTCTTCCCTGCGACGGCCAGCACATCGGACCCGAGTGGCAGCACGGTCGACGCGAGGGCCGCGTCCCGGATACCCGGCAGCGTCGAAATCCGCTGCTGCACCGCTTCCGCCCGCCGCTGCTGCGCATCGGCATCCACTCCCGGTCTCGCCGCCACACTCAACTCAGCCGTCAGCAGATGGTCCGCGCGATAGCCCAGCGATTCCGCCGACAGCCGTGCGAGACTCGTGGCCAACAGCGCTGCACCGCTCAGCAGCATCAGAGACAAAGCCACCTGCAAAACGACCATCGCCTTAGCTGCACGTTGCGTAGCGCTGCCGCCACCTCGTGCATCACTCTTCAGCGCATAGCTCAGCTCCATCCGCGAGGCGCGCCACGCCGGCGCCATACCACACAGCAGCGTGCACACCACGCTCAACGCAGCCACAAACAGCAGCATCTGCCAGCGCATCTCCACGACATTTCCCGGCGGCAGCTCCACCGGATTCGCCGCGCGAAAGATATGGAGCACCATCGCGGCAAGGCCCACACCCGCGACCGCCCCGCACATCGAAAGCACCAGCGACTCGGTCAGCAGCTGCCGCACCATGCGCGCTCGTCCGCAGCCAATCGACGCGCGGATAGCCATCTCCCGCTGCCGCTCAGCCGATCGCCCCAACAGCAGGCTCGCCACATTCACACACGCGATCAACAGCACCATCGCCACTGCCGCTGTGAGCATCAGCAGGCCCTGACGAAGGTTGCGCCCGGCGAGCCAGGTAAACTCCGTCTGCAGATTCAGCACCACCGGCACGGATGGCGGCAGAACGATGCTTCGCGGACGCTCTGCCGCAATGCTCGCCTCAATCGCCGCCAGCTCCTGCTCTGCCGCCGATCGCGACACACCGGGACGCAGCCGGCCGAAGACGCCCGTCGCGTTGTTCCAGGGCTGCCGCACAAAGTCACTGTCCGGCGTAATCACCATCCACAAACTCGTCTCGCGTGGATAAAACGAGAAGCGCTCGGGCATGACGCCTACCACCTGGCACGCGCGCTGATCGAGCGTCAGGGTCTGCCCGGGCACCATCTTGTCCGCTCCCAACTGATCTCGCCAGTACGCATACGAGAGCACGACAGCACAGCCGCCCGCAGCGTCTCTTGCCTCGAACACGCGTCCATGCTGTGCCTGCGCTCCAAGCATGGAGAAGAAATTTGCGCTCACCGGAATCGGCAGCACCCTCTGCCGCTT
>DASZGZ010000409.1:0-3354 GCA_035938355.1 Acidobacteriaceae bacterium | reverse complement strand
TTTTACGACGTGCGAATTGATGCTCATTCAGTCTCCAAAGCGCGCGCACCGGCTGCAATTTCGCGTAGACGCGGCAGGATATGGCCGAGGCGCGCAGCCGGCGAGGCGGGATTTCCAAGCGAGAAATAGGCCTCTCGGTACGGTGGGTATAACTTACCGTACGTGGCCGCTGCCCGCGCGTCCGGGAGAAATGTTTCGCACGGAGGACACAGGGCGGCCTGGGCCTGCTCCACTGACGGAAAGTCGCCGCTGGCGAGGAAGGCGAAGATGGCCGAGCCGAGACTGGTGACATCGCCCGCGGGAACCAGGACCGGCTTGTTGAGTGCGTTCGCGTAGACCTGATTGAGCACGCGGTTTTTCTGCGGGATGCCGCCACCATTGATGATGCGGTTCACCGGTGACCCGCGTTCTTGCATCCGCTCGAGGATGATGCGCGTTTGGAGCGCGGTGCCTTCGATGGCCGCGAAGAGCTCGTCCTGCGCGGTGTGCACGAGGTTCCACCCCAGCGTGACGCCGCCGAGATTGGGATTGACCAGGACGGTGCGGTCGCCATTGTCCCAGACGAGGCGCAAGAGACCGGTCTGTCCGGCGCGGTAGGTTTCCAGACCCTGCGTGAGCGCGGCGACGGAGGAACCGGCACGACGGGCGATGGCGTCAAAGGCGTCGCCGACGGCGGAAAGGCCGGCTTCTATGCCGGTGTAGCCGGGGAGAACAGAGCCGGGAACGACGCCGCAGACTCCGGGCACCAGCGTTTGCTGCTCGCTGACGCCGATGATGCAGGTGGAGGTGCCGATGACGTTGACGACATCGCCGAGCCGGATATTCGCCGCGACAGCATCCCAGTGGGCATCGAGCGCGCCGACCGGAATCGGAATGCCGGCGCGAAGCCCGAGACGCGCAGCCCATTCGGCACTGAGGGTGCCGGCCATGCGGTCGGATGTTTCGTAACGGCCGATGAGCTTTTGCCGGATGCCGCTCAATAGAGGATCGACGGAGGCGAGGAAAGACTCCGACGGCAGACCGCCCCACTTCGCATTCCACATCCACTTGTGACCCATGGCGCAGATGGAGCGCGGGAGATCCGCAGCGGAGGTGATGCCGCAGAGGGTGGCGGCGACCATATCGCAGTTTTCAAGGGCGGTGACGAGGCGCGCACGCTTCCCGGGATTGTGCCGCAGCCAATGCAGCAGCTTCGAGAAGCCCCACTCCGAGGAGTAGACGCCACCGCACCAGTCGATGGCTTCGAGCTTTTGCTGGTGGGCGGCGGTGGTAATCTCCTCTGCCTCGCGCCACGCGCGGTGATCGCACCAGAGATAGTAGTCATCCAGCGGCTCGAGCCGCTCGCCGACGGGGATGACGCTGGAACCGGTGGCATCGACGGCGAGTGCACGGACCTGATCGCCACGGACGCCGCTGTTGCCGAGCGCGCTCTGCATCGCCTGCTCGAGCGCGTCCATCTGCGCGCGATGACTTTGCGTTGCGAGATTCGGATCTTGCGGGGAGCGATGCAGCGGATACTCCGCGACGCCAGAGCCGAGCCTCCCTTCCGTCTTGCTGAAGAGAGAGACACGCACGCTCAATGTCCCGAAATCGACGCCCGCAACGATGCTCATCCGTGAAAGTTGACTGTCCCGCACAGATGCACGTGGACGCCGAGTGCGTGAAACATCGAAGCCTTGACGGCGAGCGCCTGGGTTGCGCGCTTCTCATCCGGAGCGTAGGCGATGCTGACGTGGTTGGCGCGGTGCCGCGCCATGAAGGCGTCCCGGGAGATACCGTCGAAGGTGGCGCTGACCATGGGCCACTGGGTGGTGGTCTGCTTCCAGCGGCGCTCTGTTTCCTCCGCAGGCAGCGCTACGACCGAACCGAGGCCGATGTCCACGTGCAGGCTGCCGCCTTCGACGAAGACGCGGCTCCAGACGACCTTTCCCGGACGGCCGACACCTTTCAGCGTTCCACCGCCGAGCGGGAAATACATGGGCGGCTGGCGGTCGCTCGATGCGCCGCGATAGCCATCGACAAAGTGGCTGGCCGGGGCGGCTCCGGAGATCTGCAGGACCCACACGAACTCGTCCAGACCGTCGCCGCTGTAGTGCTCGCCCCACCGCACATCGTGCAGGGTTGTCGACGGATCGAGCTGGAGCGCCTTCCAGCAATGGTTCGTGACCAGCGCATCCACTCCGGCGCCTTCGTCGACCTCATTGAAGTGAGGAAGCGGACTGCCAGCGTACAGCTCTTTGCCGGAGGCGTCGCGGACGGGAGGACGGTCGGCGTTGTTGAGCAGCCCTTCCACCAGATCGGAAGCGGGCACCATGTCCTTCAAGCCCTGCTGATACTGGATGCCGATCGCATCGCAGCCGAATTCATCCGCCATCTGCAGAGCGGCGATGTACATCTTGCACTGCTCGCGAATCTGCTTGTCGGTCAGCTCCGTCTTGTCATCCTTGCCGGTATTGAAGTGCATGCCCTTCTGATCGAGCCACTGCCGGACAGAGTCGGCTTCGTGATCGCCAACGAGACGCATCCTTGCGACCAGCGCGGACTGGCTGAGCCGCTCCTTGAAGACACCCAGCGGGTTCAAGAGCTCGTCGTCGATGATGGCGTTGTACATGCCCATACAGCCTTCGTCGAAGATGCCGAGGATGGCCTTGCGTTCGAGCAGCTTTGCGGCCAGCTCTTCGCCGGTGCTGCGGGCAGAGGGCGGCAGCGCATGTGAATCGAGATCGCGCACGTGGGAGAGATCGTGGGTGACAGTTGCCTGCCGGATCCATTCGCGCAGACGAGAGAGGAAATATTTGTCCTTGAAGTCTTCGCTCCACAGAGTGTCGAACGGAACGCCGGCCTTGACGAGCGAGCCGTTGAGATTGAGCAGACCGACCAGGCCGGGCCACTGACCGGACCAATTCGCTACGGTGAGGATGGGGCCGCGATGGCTGCGCATGCCGGGGAGCACGTGATGCGTGTACTGCCACGCGGCGGTGGCGAAGACGAGACTGGCTTCGGGGTCGATGCCGGCGAAGACATCCATGCCCATGCGCTGGCTGGAGATAAAGCCATGGCCCTTCGCGGCATCAACCGGAAAGGCGCGCTCGACGGCAACACCCTCATCGCGAAAAGCGGCGGTGAGCCTGCGCTCCAGATCCTCCTGCGCGGGCCAGCAGACCTGATTCGCGGACTGCCGCAGATCTCCGCTGGTGATGAGAACAACCTTTCTTAAAGGTAAGGCTGCATGCGAACGTGACATGGATACGACCCTTTCCCGGTTATGTGTTCATGATTGCTGCAAAGTGTAACTGGCATGGTATCCGAAGATGCGCCGGCGAGTGTCACGGACTGGTTGACGCCGGAGTGTCT
>DASZGZ010000408.1:0-1752 GCA_035938355.1 Acidobacteriaceae bacterium | reverse complement strand
GAATGATTCAGCCGTCGTATATCGAAGAAGTCCGCGTTGCTGAGGGTGAACATCTCGACAGGAAGGTGAAAGGTCGCTATAGGCGTGTAGAGATATACAAGGCGATCCGCGTGGCCGTATGGCAGTGAGCGCAGGAGAACTGCCTGGACCAGGCTGTAGATCGCCGTAGTGGCGCCGATGCCGAGTCCGAGGGTGAGGATGGCGATGGTAGCGAATCCGGGATTGCGGCGAAGCTGACGTGCGGCGTAGCGGAGGTCGGCACCGATGCTGTCGATCCACGGCGGTCGTGATTGCTGACGATAGGCTTCGCGTTGCTGCGTAACACCACCGAAGCGCATGCGTGCCTCGCGCCCGGCTGCTTCCTCGCTCATGCCCCGGGCGCGGAACTCGGCGGCCGCCATCTCGATGTGGGCGGAGAATTCATCATCGAGGTCGGCATCGGAGCGGCGATGCCGCCTGCTGAAAAAGCGAACAAGGAAGACGCGAAGTGACATGGGAACCTATGCCTGCGATTCAAAAAAGCGGCCCATAATAGCGGCGATGCGTTGCCATCCCTCGGTAGCGCTGACCAGTTGCCGGCGGCCGCGGCGGGTGATGGTGTAGAAGCGGGCGCGGCGATTGTTTTCGGACTTGCCCCAATCGGAGCGAATCCAGCCACGCTGTTCCATGCGGAGGAGGGCGGGATACATCGTTCCCTGATTGAGTACGAGGGTATTTCCGCTAACCTGCTCGATGCGGCGCGCAAGACCGTAGCCGTGCAGCGGACCCATCGACGCCAGTGTCTTCAGCACGAGGGTATCGAGCGTGCCCTGAAGAAGCTCGGTCTTGTCTTCCATTCGCACTCCTGTTGAAAGTCAACAGGAATATACCTCTGCATACCTGTTGACTGTCAACAGGGAGATGCCGCGAAAACTCTGGCCTGGGGGCGGTAACCGGCGGCCCACCCCGCATTTGCTGCAAATGCCGTAAAACCGAATGAGGAACCGTAAGCGGCCGGAGCGCGTATGTGTATGCTGGCGTGGGGGCCGAGAGGTGCGGCGGACGCCGGGAGGGTGAGGAAATGCAAAGCCGGGTAACGGGCACGACGATGCCGGTGTTGGAGTTTCTGCTGGATCACAACGACGCGATCATCTCCGAGGCGGGAGAGCTCTCGTGGATGTCCGCGTCGATCCAGATGATGACGCATACGCAGATGGGTGGTGGCGGGGGATTCTTCGGCGCGCTCAAGCGGGTGGCGGGTGGCGGGACGCTCTTCATGACGGAATATCGCGCGGTGGGAGCGCCGGGCGAAATCGCATTTGCAACCAAGGTGCCCGGCCACATAGTTCCCGTCGAAGTTACGAATGGACGAGAGTTTTTCATTCACCGCCACGGGTTTCTTTGTGCGACAGCCGGGATTCAACTTGGCGTTGGCTTTCAGCAGTCGCTGGGGGCCGGTATCTTTGGCGGAGATGGATTTCTGCTCCACCGAGTCAGCGGTGTAGGAATGGCCTGGCTCGAACTGTCCGGTGAGCTGATCGTGAAGGATCTGCAGCCCGGCGAATTGTTGCGTGTGCACCCAGGGCACGTCGGCGCATTTGAAGCCGGCGTGAACTTCCAGATCATGCGCGTCCCGGGCATCCGTAACATGATCTTCGGTGGCGATGGCATCTTCCTCGCAGCCCTTACCGGGCCCGGACGCGTCTGGTTGCAGACTCTGCCGATCGCGAAGCTGGCGCACAAGTTGCAGGAGTATATGCCGAAGGAACGGCG
>DASZGZ010000407.1:0-2565 GCA_035938355.1 Acidobacteriaceae bacterium | reverse complement strand
GGAACGAACGAAGCGGGACGGTGGTTGATATAGGGAACAGATGGTTCCTATAATGCCGCGATGGCAATCGCTGCATCATCACCCAAGGGATCCAGAGGCCGGGGCCGTCCGCGCGAGTTCGACGTGGACGACGCACTCGATAAGGCGGCACGCGTCTTTCGCGAGAAGGGCTACCACGCGACCTCGATTGCCGATCTTACCGAGGCCATGGAGTTGGCCTCCGGCAGTGTCTACAAGGCTTTCAGAGACAAGCAGGCGGTTTTCCTGGCCACCTTTGAGCGCGAAGGGATGAAGCGCGGGGAAGCGCTCCGACGAGTCCTGAGCGCGGCGAAGTCCGGGCGTGACGGCATCCGCGGTGCGCTGATGTTCTATGCCGAGTCTTCATACGGCTTGGAGGGCAAACGAGGATGTCTCGTTGTAGGCGGTGCCGCCGAACTGTCCATCCTCGACCCGGAGGTCGTGCAGCAGGTGACCGCGTCGCTTCACAAAACCGAAGCGCTGCTCGTCAAGCTGATTCGCCAAGGCCAGGCAGACGGCTCCATCCGTGCCGCCATCGACTGCGAAGCGACAGCCCGCCTGATGTTGTGTGTGCTGCAAGGCATGCGCGTTGTCGGGAAGACCGGACGCACTCACGCGCAGATGTCGGCGGTGGCCGATACCGCGATGAAGTTGCTCGACTGAGTTTTTTTACCTAAATAGGGAACGAGCGTTCCCTAAGACGAGAGTCAGCATGACCGATATCACAGCCACCTCCAACCCTGGGGAGCGCACGTTTGCTCCGTGGATGACAGTTCTTCTCGCGACGGCCTGCGGCCTGACTGCCGCCAATCTCTACTATGCTCAGCCCCTGGCCGGACCGATCAGTGCCTCGCTCGCCCTGTCCGCGCGGGCGACGGGGTTGATTGTCACGCTGACACAGGTCGGCTACGGCGCCGGCTTGCTGTTCATCGTCCCGCTGACCGACCTGGTGGAGAATCGCCGCCTCGTGCTCGTCATGCTCGCGGTTTGCGTGCTCGCTCTCCTGGGTGCGGCATTGTCGTCTAGCGCATCGCTCTTCCTTACCGCGGCACTCTTTGTGGGCTTCGCCTCGGTCGTCGTGCAGATGCTCGTTCCCTACGCTGCGCATATGGCATCGGACGCCGAGCGGGGCCGGGTCGTCGGCAACGTCATGAGCGGTACGTTGCTCGGCATCATGCTGGCGCGTCCGATCTCGAGTTTCGTCGCTCACATTTACTCGTGGCATGCCGTATTCTTCTTATCCGCCGGTGCGACGACGGTGCTCGCGTTGGTCCTCAGCCGGGCGCTGCCAAAGCGCGCGCCAACCGCGAAGCTCCACTATGGGCGATTGTTGACCTCCATGGTCAACTTGGTTGCAACGACTCCCGTCCTACAGAGGCGCGCACTCTATCAGGCACTCTTGGGTGGCGCTTTCAGCTTGTTTTGGACCACGACGCCGCTCTTGCTCGCAGGGCCGGCGTTCCATCTGTCGCAAGGCGGGATCGCGCTATTCGCGCTGGCTGGCGTCGCGGGAGCCATCGCCGCACCCATCGGTGGGCGGCTTGCCGACCGCGGCTGGAGCCGTCCCGCGACCGCTCTCGCCATGCTGACCGTCGCGGGGGCTTTTCTGATGACACAGATCGCCCCGCAAGGCTCGATGTTGGCGCTCGCCATACTGGTCGCGGCGGCGATTCTGCTCGATTTCGGCACGACGGCCAACATGACCTTGGGACAGCGCGCGATCTTTTCACTCGGGGCCGAGTTACGGGGCCGTCTGAACGGGCTCTACGTAGCGGCCTTCTTCATCGGCTGCGCGGTCGGCTCGGCACTAGGCGGTTGGGCGTACGCGGAGGGAGGGTGGACGCTTGCGGCGTGGGTCGGTCTTGCGTTTCCCGTCGTGGCGCTCGCGTTCTTTATGACGGAGTAGGGTGAGGGTTGTAGAGCCTGCGCCAGGGCGGTGACCGGGCGATGGCAAAGCCCAAGCCACCAGAAGTACGCACCCGACTCGAAGCCCGATGCCCGTCGGCGCGTGGAGGCTGGAAGGCGGCTGGCTTAGGGTACCTTCAGGTCAAGGGAAGTAAGCACCGCGCCGTTTTTCCCGAGCGTTGTCAGAGTGCTCGGCTCATCGATGTAGACGCGATCCGGTTGGATACCTGCGGCGACCATCACGGCCTTGATGGCTTCGGCACGTCGTAACGCCAGGGCACGCAACACATCCGCGCTGGCGGGCGCGTCAGTTTCATTTCGGGGCGCCTGTGTTCCGTCTGGCGGTTGGGACGCTGTCGTTTGCAGCGCGGCCGATGCATCCGCAGCGGCGTTATAGCTCGGTTGGATGAACATCAGCAGCTTCTGACGTTTGGCCAGCACCTGCGCCAAGTTGCTCAGATTCTGCCGATCATGTTCGGTCAGATCGGCAGTGCCGGCGGCGAAGGCGATGTGGCGCAGCGTCTCGGTGTCGCCGCCGAGCAGGTCGGCGACCAGCGTGAACGGCGACTCGAAGGTCTTCCGCAACACGCCCTGCACGGCCCTGAAGGCGATGTCGCGCATGATGATGTTGGGGTCGTTCAG
>DASZGZ010000406.1:0-3645 GCA_035938355.1 Acidobacteriaceae bacterium | reverse complement strand
AGCGGCAGAAGGCGGCAAGACGCGCTGATGCAGGCGACAACACACCTACACCAAAGATCAAGAGGAGATGTTTATGCAGACGCTGGAGATAAAACATGCAGTGGTATCGGAAGCGGAGTGGACCGAAGCGCGCAATGAGCTGCTGAAGAAAGAGAAGGAGCTGACGCGGCTACGTGACGCACTGGCGGCCGAGCGCCGGCGGATGCCGTGGATGGCGGTGGAGAAGCAGTACGCGTTCGACGGACCCAGGGGCAAAGCGAGCCTGCTCGACCTCTTCGAGGGCCGCCGTCAGCTGATCGTCTATCGCGCTTTCTTCGAACCCGGCGTCTTCGGCTGGCCCGATCATGCCTGCCGTGGCTGCTCATTAGGAGCCGACCAGGTTTCCCACCTCTCCCATCTGAATGTCCGCGACACGACACTCGCGTATGCCTCGCGCGCGCCGCAGACGGACATCCAGCGCCTGAAGGCGCGGATGGGCTGGAAGATGCCTTGGTACACCATCACCGACAGCTTCGACAAAGACTTCGGCGTGGACGAATGGCATGGCCATAACGCGTTCATCCGCGAAGGCGACAAGGTGTTCCGCACCTACTTCATCAACAACCGCGGCGACGAAGCCATGGGGAGCGTGTGGAGCTACCTCGACCTGACCGCGCTCGGACGCCAAGAGGTGTGGGAGGACTCGCCCGAGGGCTACCCGCAGACGCCGCCATATAAGTGGTGGAACTGGCATGACAACTACGACGCCGAGGCCTCGCCTAACCCGAAGTGGGTCGAGGTGTCCGACGCTGGAGAAGCCGCCTTCAGAAACCGCGACGCGCAGGCGAAGGCCTGACCGACCCCACCGGCCTACCGAAGGCGGGGAAATGAGATGAGGGGAATCAACCAGAGAGGAGAGTTCGCAATGCCGACAGCGGAAGCAGTGGATCACAAAGTGGTGTCGCACGAGCAATGGGTGAAGGCACGCAAGGAATTTCTGGCGAAAGAGAAAGAGTTCACGCATGCGCGTGAAGCGATGGCCGAGAAGCTGCGCGAGCTGCCCTGGGAAAAGGTGGAGAAGGAGTACGTCTTCGAAGGGGAAGGCGGAAAGGTAACGCTGGCGGATCTCTTTGCCGGACGCAGCCAGCTCGTTGTCTACCACTTCATGTTTGGCCCTGAGTGGGAAGAGGGATGTCCTGGATGCTCGTTTACGGCGGATCACATCGATGGTCCGAACCAGCACCTGCAGCATCATGATGTGACTCTGATGTGCATCTCGCAGGCGCCGTATAGCAAGCTGACCGCTTACAAGAAGCGGATGGGCTGGCAGTTCCCGTGGGTGTCGTCGCAGGGGAGCGATTTCAATTACGACTACGGGGTTTCCTTCACCAAGGAAGAACTCGACAAGGCCGAGCTTCCGTACAACTACACGACGAATACGGAGAAGCGCTACCAGAGCGATCAGCTGCCCGGCCTCAGCGTCTTCTACAAGGATCCGTCCGGGGAGATCTTCCACACCTACTCCTCCTACGCGCGCGGCCTGGACTCTATCATCGGTGCCAATCACTTCCTCGATCTGACGCCCAAGGGTCGCAATGAGCGCGGTCCCGACGGCAAGATGGTCGAGTGGGTGAAGCGGCACGACCAGTATGGGGACTCGCCGAAGGCCTCTGCCTGCTGCCACGACGAGGCGCACGCGTGATGACAGCGCACAACGCGGCGCCACGTCTCATCTGCCCTTGCCGGCGGAATGCGGCCTCTCCAGTTGCGGAGGCTGCCGCGGGGCTAACCGCCGCCGGTGAGAATCGGCCGTTGCGGCGGACACGCGGGGCGGCGGCATTTGCGCTGCCCAGCGCAGCGCTGGCGCTGGTGCCGAAGTGTCCGATGTGCATTGCGGCGTGGCTCGCGATCGGCGGCGGCTTCGGTATCTCCGTCAGCACAGCGGCGCATCTGCGAACCGCCGTAGTGTGGCTGTGCTGGAGCGTGCTCGTGCTGCTGGGCGCGCGCGTGGCCATGAAGTTCAGGACCAGGTCCAAGTTCGGGTCCGGCCTCAAGCCTGCAGTCAGGTCTTCATACGAGTCGGGGCTCAAAACGCACTCTGGCATGAGGGCACGCCAGCCGCTCTAAGCGCCCCGGCCGTAACTGCGATGGCACGCGTATGCGAGCCCTCCGCTGTTGTCACTTCGCTTATTCCATTGCGTACCGTGGCTCCGCGGTATATAAAGCAGACGCACCGACAGCTCGAACTGGAAAGATTCGTTCTCTGCGGCCGTTCCCTTTGATAGGCGGCTGCGCTCAGAGTGTGTTCGGCCCTCTCCCCACTGTCTGCGCTTTCGCTTTTGTTCGCTTGGCCGTAGGCAAGTCTCCCGCCTTCCGCCAATCGGAGCTCCGAGTAAGGGCCCCTTGCCCCATCGCTGACACCCCCCGCAATGCAACCACCGCTTCTTCACGTTGAAGGGAAGGAATCGTATGTTGAGCAAGACAATTGGAATATGTGCAGGCTTGTGTTTCTGTATCGGGGGAGTCATCGGACTACCCGCTGCCAGGGCACAGGAGACCGGGGCGAAGGCGACACCGCCGCCCAAGGTTGTGGTGATTGATATCGAATGGCTCAAGCCGGGGAAGGGCGGAAGCGCTCACCAGAAGTCGGAAAACGCGTTCATCCAAGCCGCCGAGAAGGCCAAATCGAAGCAGCATTACGTGGCATTGCAGGCGCTCTCCGGACCGCCGCGCTCGCTGTTCCTTTTCAGCTATGGCTCGTTTGCCGCGCTCGAGAAGGAGCGGCAGGAGGAGACGGCCAACACGACCCTGAGCGCCGATATCGATCAGGCCTACGCCACAGATGGCGAGCTACTCTCATCGATGGCGCGTAACATCTTTACCCTACGCGACGACCTCATGCCTGAGCCAGGTGTTGCCATTGCAACCATGCGTTACATGCAGATCACCCGCGTCACTGTTCGTCCGGGACACCAGGGGGAGTGGGAAGAATATCTGAAGATGCTCCGGAGCAACCTGGACAAGGCGGAGCCGGGAAGGCATATAGCTCTCTACCAGAGCGCTTTTGGCTGGGAGAACGGAGGCATATGGCTGCTGATCACCCCGATGAAGTCTTTGTCGGAAGTGGATGCAGCAGATGCGAGTGCTGCGAAGTTCCGTGAAGCGATGGGCGAAACAAACATGAAGCACTATCGCGAACTCGCTGCCGCGGCGGTCGAATCCTCACAGCGCAATCTGTACGCCTTCGATCCGGCGATGAGCTACGCCTCGGACGAAATGGTGAGTGCGGACCCGACGTTCTGGAAACGCAAGTAAGCGCAAGCACGGTCAACAGGGAAGGGCGCTGCCACGGCGGCGCCCTTTTCTCATCGCGTCAGATTTGACATGAGCGCTCATGACTGGAAAGCTCACGGTGCAGACGGAAGAGCTGTTTCCGGAGACGCGTTGCATTGAAAACCACCAGAATGTTGTACGGCGGCACGATCTTCCTCGCCGCGTTCCTCCTCTTTCTTGTCGAGCCGATGGCGGCCAAGCAACTCCTGCCTGCGTTCGGCGGCTCGGCTGCCGTATGGCTCACGTGCCTGGTCTTCTTCCAGACGGCGCTGCTCGCCGGATATACCTATGCCCATTGGACCGCGCAGCGTGCCGGCCAGCGGGGGCAGATGG
>DASZGZ010000405.1:0-8872 GCA_035938355.1 Acidobacteriaceae bacterium | reverse complement strand
GCGATAGCGGTGGCGCTGTGTTGCGTTCCTGCGCCCGGGCAGATGCACGGAGCTGGCGGACAGGCGACACAGCAGGTGGGGCCACAAGATCAGCAGCCCAAGAACGAAACGCCTAGCGGTCCGGGGGCGGACCAGAAGTTTCTTGAAAGGGCGATGGAATCGGATGTCGCGGAGATCCAGATGGGACGGCTGGCCTTGGAAAAGAGCACCGATGAAAAGGTGCGCCACGTTGCCACTCAAATGACGGACGATCACGGAAAGATGCTCGATGAATGGAAGCAGGCAGTCGCAACGTTGAACATACCGGTGCCGGAGGAGCCCTCCAAAAACGCGATGAAGACGATGGAGAAGATGAAGGGTCTCTCCGGAGATGCGTTTGATCAGGCATATATCAAAGAGATGGTGAAGGCCCACAAGGAAGACGACAAGGCCTTCAAAGAAGAGGCGCGCACCACCACAAATTCGCAATTGAAGCAGATGGCGACGGAGGACGCGGGGATCATCGAGGGTCACTTGCAGCAGATTCAAGAGATTGCCAAGTCCAAGGGAACCCAGAAGTAGAAGATGTAGCGGCGGGGAAACGCGCGTGAGCAGGGGCGCTTCGAGCGCCCCTTTTGCTTGCCTGCAAGGTTTTCCGATTGCGGACGATAGAATGACGACGATGCCCGTTCGCCGTTACCGCCTGCTGACGTTGCTCCTGGTGCTGCTCGTCTGCTGGTGCGGACTGCGTGCGGAGCAGGTCGCGAAGCTGCCGCCGCCCTCGAACTTTGTCAACGACTTCGCGCACGTACTCTCTCCTGATGCAGTCGACCGGACCGATACGCTGTGCTTGGAGTTGCAGCAGCGCGCCAAAGCGCAGCTCTTCGTGGTCACCATCAAGACGCTCGAGGACGAGCCGATCGAGGAGTTCGCGAACGATCTCTTCCATAAGTGGGGCATCGGAGACAAGGCGACCAACCGCGGCATTCTGCTTCTGCTGGTGACCGACGACCATCGCGGCCGCATCGAGGTGGGGCTGGGATTGGAGGGGGTGGTCACGGACAGCATCTCGGGCCGCATCGGCCGGGGGCTGCGTCCGGCGATCCAGGCGAATGACTTCAACACAGCGGTGCTGGACGGTTCCCAGGAGCTGGCGGGCCTGATTGCGGCAGACGCGAAGGTCACGCTGGACAGCAATACGAAGCAGCTGCCGCCGGAGCCGGTCGAGCGCCAGGCATCGCCGGGCGGCCGCATCATCGGCTGGCTGGTGGTGATTGCGATCTTCCTGCTGATTTCGCGGGTCTTTGGTGGTCGTGGTGGCGGCCGCGGCGGCTACTATGGCGGCTACTGGGGCGGCGGTGGCGGAGGTTGGGGTGGTGGAGGCGGCTGGGGCGGCGGTGGAGGCGGTGGAGGCTTCAGCGGTGGCGGAGGCGGCGACTCGGGCGGTGGCGGGGCGTCGTTTTAGGGCACGGATACAGAGTGATTCGGCAATGAGCCATAGTTAGTTTCGATCAAGCGAGGGAGCGAGAACGATGAAGGGTTTACTGGTTGGCGGGGTTGTACTGGTGGTGGTGCTGCTGCTCGTGGGGGGCAGCTATGTGAGCTCGAAGAACCAGATGGTGGCCAAGGACGCCGACGTGAAGGCGGCATGGTCGGACATCGATACCACGCTGCAGCGGCGCGCGGACCTGATCCCCAACCTGGTGGAGACGGTGAAGGGCTACGCGAAGCATGAAGAGACGGTGTTTGCAGACATCGCCAATGCGCGCGCGGGCCTGCTGAACGCGAAGACCCCGCAGGACAAGATGCAGGCGAATGGGCAACTGGATGGAGCGCTGGGCCGGTTGCTCGCGCTGTCCGAGGCCTATCCCGACCTGAAGGCGAACCAGAACTTCCTCTCGCTGCAGGACCAGCTTGAGGGGACAGAGAACCGCATCCAGGTGGCGCGCCGGCGGTACAACGAAAAGCTGCGCGACTACAACACGTTTATCGGCCAGTTCCCGAACAGCATCTGGGCGAACTTTGCCGGATTCCACACCAACAATGCGTACTTCCAGGCGAGTGAGGGCGCGCGGACGGCGCCGCAGGTGAAGTTCTAAGCCCGGTTACTCGATACGTCTGCGGCTCAGCAAGTTGGGGACATTTTCCCTGGCCGCTTATCTTGTCTTTGGTGGGCTACCTGACTTGCTGCGTTTTGCCGCAGGAATCTTGCCAATGCGGGAATCATGACGCAGAACGAGCTCGCAGGCGTGAAGGGCAGCACTTTCGAAGTCCGGCGCGTCTGCCGGCAAGAGCTGCCAGCCAGTTACGGGCTTGCCCAAGACACCGATCGAGCGCATGTGGGGAAACTCGCGCAGCAGGCTGGCATGATGTTCCTGCGTAGTTGCGATCCACACGCCGTTATCCGAGACATGTGTGGATCGGTCGCGCAAAGCGAAGACGATGCGTGGGCCGATGTAGACTGCAACGCAGCTAAAGAGCGGTCGCATCACGGGTGCAGCGGAATCGAGGGCTTCAAGGACGAAGGGAAAGGGCGGTCGCTTGCGCCGGGGAGCAGACAGCAAATCCGCATGCACGAGAGGAGAGCGCGTCCGTTTTGCCATAAACGCCTTCTCAAAAAAAATGAAAAGGGCGCCCACGAAGAGCGCCCCAGGTGCAGCTGAATCGACGCTACTTCTTGAAGGAGGCGACGGCGCTAGCCTCGTCGTCCTTCACGTCGAAGACGGTGTAGAGCTTGGTGATCTGAAGCAGGTCGTGGACCTTGCGGGTAAGGTTCAGCAGCTTCAGTTCGCCGCCCTGGTTCTTGACTGTGGTGAATGCGCTGACCAGCTCACCAATGCCGGAGCTGTCGATGTAGGTGACGTCGCCGAGATTGAGCAGAATGTGCTTCTGACCTTTGGACAGCAGGTCGCGCACGGCATCACGGAGTTGGACGCTGCCTTCGCCGAGGGTGATGCGGCCGCTCATGTCCAAAACGGTGACGCCGTCGACCTGACGAGTCGAGATTTTAACGCTCACTGAGAGATCCTCCTGAGGATGACTGCGCTACAGAATTTCCGGTAGTGGTGTAGACCGCCGAAGGTTTGTTCTTAAAAGGAAGAACCAAGCCCGGGTGGAAACTCCGCAGATCATACTATTACCGGGAATGCTGGGTTAGGCACTTACAAGGTGCTTGATAAGGGTGAGCTCAGTACCGGGGTTGAGCATACGAAACTCTACCTCATCCATGAACGAGCGGATGAGAAAGATACCGCGGCCGGAGCCGCGCAAAAGATTGTCCGGCGCGAGGGGGTCGGGGAGTGTAGCAGGGTCGAGACCAGGACCCTGGTCGGCGATCCGGATGACAAGTGATTTGGGTGTTGTCTCAAAGGACGCGGTGATGCGCTTGTCCGGGCTGTAGGCGTTGCCATGAAGCACGGCGTTGACGGCTGCTTCGCGTGCTGCCATGGAGACTCGGAAGACCTCGTCATCATCAAATCCGGCCTTCTGTGCCACCTGTTCGGCGGTCTGCTCAACGCGGTTGACGCTATCGAGGGAGGAATCGAGCGTGTAAGTAATTCGGCTTGCCTGGGATCCGGTCACTCTCACTCCTCTTGGGTCCTCGAATGCTGTCGCAGAGCCCGGTGGCCGCAGCAGCGCATGTTTCGGCAGTTTGCTTTGCAACCTATCTCTATGTCAAGGATAGGCCGCCGTCGAGCCTCCGCTGCACGTGACGGATGCCGCATTTTTCAGGCGCATGTGATTACGACCGTCACTTTGGCAAAAGGTTGCGCGAAACATGAACGCGACCGCGAGGGTTTCTTCCCACAGAGCCCAGGCAGAGCCGGGGCCGGCAGCAAAAATGAAACCGAGGAGAGACCATTATGACCGCAGGACGCATTATTGCCACCGCAGCACTTTGCACCTTGCTGACCGGCGCCGCCTTTGCCCAGGTGACCGGCCAGACGATCCAGGAGCGGAAGGCCAACCAGCAGGGACGCATCGCCCAGGGCGTACGCAGCGGGGAACTGACACACGGCGAGACACGGAACCTGGAGCGCCGCGAGGCCAGCGTAAACCGCGAGGAGCATGCGATGCGCCGCGCCGACGGCGGCCATCTGACGGCGCAGGACAAGGCTGCTCTGACCCGCCGGCAGAACAGCATCTCGCGCTCGATTTACAAGGACAAGCACAACGCGTCTGTCCGCTAAGCCGACGAGCGGAGGCAGGATGGGCCCGCCAGTGTACTCGGCGGGCTCGGGCCGTCTGGATCAGTCAGCGAGGATCGCAGGGCCCGGTCGCAGGCGAGCGTCGGTCGTGGGGCCGGTGACAAGCCGGTGACAATACAGCCGGTGACAATACGATTGAGGGAGCGGAGAATAGCGGTATGTGGACTGTGCTGTTGTCGTTGATGTTTTTGTCTCCCCAGCTTGCCCCGGCAACGGTGGCGCCCTCGCCTGTGCGGATCGAGCGACTGACTCCGGATGAACAAAAGCAGTTGAAGGATGCCAATGCCGAGGTGGCCGAGGCGCAGACGAAAGCCGACGCGGCCAGCAAGGCGCAGGAAGCGAATAAAACCGATGCCACCACCAAGGCAGCGAGCGACGCGCAGATGGCGCTGGCGCAGGCGGAGCGCGAGCTGAAGGGGACGCAAGACGGCATCAGCCTGAACCACCACGCCAACACGGAATGCGGCTGCTACGTGCAGTCGCAGGGCCGGGACTACGACCGGGTGGAGTTCAAGGACGATTCGATCGTGATCCGCCATGTGCATGAAGGGCCACTCGCGCTGCACTAATTCCATCTGACTGATCTGAAACAGCCACAGCCTGAGACAGCGGAAGTCTGCGAGGGATTTGCGCTGTTAGACTCTCCACGGAGATCGCGCCCGATGCACGCGAACAACCATGGACACAATGGCCACGAGAGCAGCCTGACGCTGCTGGAAGGCACGCCGGTGGTGGATGCCGGCGGGCAGATGCGCGGTCGCGTCGCCGATGTCGTGGTGGGCACGGGACAAGATGCGGGGCGCGTGCTGTCCCTGCTGGTGAAGAGCGCACGCGGACGCGAGTACATCGACATACATGCGCTGGGTTTGACCGAGGCAGGCGGATTGGTGATGGCTGCAGGCACTGAGCCCGTGCCGGCAAGCCAGCATGAAAATGCGCTGCTGCTGCGCCAGGACCTTCTGGACCGACAGATCATCGATGTGCACGGGCGCAAGGTGGTCCGGGTGAACGATGTGGATCTGCGCTGGCAGTCGGCGGAGCGCGGTACGCCGCTGCAGGTGACGCAGGTGGAGGTGGGGCTGCGCGGCGCGACGCGGCGCATGCTGAAGGGGCTGCTGCCGGCGACTCGGATCGCCGCCATTGCCAGCCGCATCCCGGCCAAGGTGATTCCGTGGGAGTTCGTGGATGTGATCGAGGTCGATCCGGCGCGACGGGTGCGGCTGAAGATCGAGCACGAGCGGCTGGCGCAGATGCATCCCGCCGATATTGCCGACATCCTCGAAGAGCTGGCACCGGCGGAACGCGAAGCGGTCTTCCAGACGCTGGACGAAGAGACGGCGGCCGAGGCGCTGGAAGAGGTGGAGCCGAAGCTGCAGCGAGCGCTGCTGGCGTCACTCGATTCGGAAGGCGCGGCGGACATTGTCGAGGAGATGGATCCGGACGCGGCGGCCGACCTGCTGGCGGAGCTGCCGGAGGCGCACTCCGACGCGATTCTCGACAGCATGCAGCCGGAGGAGCGGCAGGAGGTCGAGGAGCTGCTGGAGTTCCGCGAGGACTCCGCCGCCGGCTACATGACAACGGACTTCGTCGCGGTATCGCATGAGGGCGCGGTCTCCGATGCGATGGAGGCTCTGCGCAATTTCGAAGGGGATCCGGAGACGGTCACCGAGGTCTACCTGGTGGACAAAGATCACGCGTTCAAAGGCAGCGTGCCGCTGCTCCGCCTGATGCTGGCCCGGCCAGAGAGCCGGCTGGCCGTCCTGACAGAGAGCCAGATGATCAGTTGCCGCGTGGATACCGACGAGGACGAGGTGGCGGAGCTCTTCGACAAGTACAACCTGCGCACGCTGCCAGTGGTGAACAGCGGCGACAAGCTGGTGGGCATCGTGGAAGCGGATGACGTGATCTCGTTCCTGCGCGGACGGACTTAGGATTTGCCATCCAGGCAGAAGCGCCTGCGGCGCGGGATTTGGGTTCGCTCCCCTTGGTCGCTCACGTTCAGGGCGGTGGGCGAATCGGCTCAACCGCACCCTACTTCTGCGTTGGCAGCTCTTTGAGGTACGCGGCGGAGAGCGTCTGTTTGCTTTTCGCGATGGGCAGCAGCGTTGGGTAGAACTGAACGAACGTCGTGTCCACGGCTGCATGCTCTGCATGGCAGCTGTAACAGGCGGCCGTGGTGGGGATCATTTTGCCGGTCTTGCCGTCGTCGTCGAAACCGAAAAAGGCCCAGTTCCCCGGGAAGCGCGCTTCGTCCTTGACGTGCACCTCGAGTCCCATGACGGTACCCTGGTAGTTGCCTTTCTGATTGATGGAGCCTCTACCTTCCGCGCGGCGCCCTTCGAGGACGAGCATGGTCTTGTCGGGCCATGTACCGGTCTTTACAAATGCCTTGTAGGCGGCAGGGTTCACGAAGACGTTGTCGAACATGTGATGGTCCGGCATCCCGGCCATGGCGGCCTTGTTATAGCTCATGTCGAAGCCGGAGCTGAGATATATCCATTCCCGATAGTTCTCCGGCATTTTGAGCTGGGCGTCGCTGCTGTATTGTGGCGTCGAATTCGTGGCGTCGTCCTGAATGAAAGCAGTCAAGGGAAGCAACAGAGCGGCGAGAAGAGCGGCCTTGGCAAGTGTGAGCATGTGGGCAGTATGCCGCCCGGCACGATTTGCGCACCATGCCATCCGCTGCACCGTTCCGGCGATTCGCTGCATTTGCACCTCCGCTGAGGATGCGTAGCATACGATCTTGCCATGGAGACGAAGCATATCTACTCCAATTCTCCGCGCTGGATATGGATTGTATTGATCTGGCTGGGCTACGGCCTGGTAGATGCGATGCAGACGGTATTCGTGATGCGGTCGGAAGGCATGCATCACGCCTGGGGAAAGCTGTTCCTGACCTCAGTCCTCTCATGGCTGCCCTGGGCGCTGGCGACGCCGCTCATCTTGCGCCTTGGACGGCGGTTTCCCCTGGTGAAGCGTGGCGCTATCGTGACGTGGCTTGCGCATCTCGGCGGCTGTTCCGCGATCACGCTGGCCTCTGCCGCGTGGCTTTCATGGCTGACTTTTCTTCTCAACCCCTTCGCGTATGCGGCGGGTCCGGGACGCTTCGGCTATCTGCTGTTCGAGAAGTTCTATAGCGGCGTGCTGTCTTCTCTGCTTCTCTATGCGGGAATCCTGGCTGTCCAACATCTGCTGGATTTCGGGGAGCGGTTGGCGTATCAGCGGACGGAGACTGCGCGGCTGAACGAGCAGCTCGCGAAGGCTCAACTTGAGGCCCTGCGACGCCAGATAGAGCCTCACTTTCTCTTCAATACGCTCAGCGCGGTTACGGGGCTTGTCCGCGAGGGCAGGAACGAGACGGCAGTGAACATGATTGCTGAGCTGAGCGATTTTATGCGGCGCGTCCTCGAAGATTCGACCCGGCAAGAGGTGCCTCTGGGTGAGGAGATGGAGTTCGCGCAAAAATATCTGCAGATCCAGAAGGCGCGGTTTGTCGAACGGCTTCAGTTGAGTGTCGACATTCCCAGCGAGCTCCTTCTGGCCCAGGTTCCCACGCTGATTCTGCAGCCGATCGTGGAGAACGCGATCAAGCATGGGATTGCGAAACGAGCTCAAGGAGGTGCAGTACGGATTGCAGCCTCCCGGTCCGACAACCTGTTGACGCTTGCGGTCTACAACGATGGCCCAGCTCTGCCTGCGGGATGGGAGACGAGTCTGCCGGGAATCGGGATCTCCAATATGCGAACTCGTCTGCGCACCCTGTATGGAGATGGATTCACGCTGAAGCTCGAGAATCAGGCGCCGGATGGCGTGGAAGTGTCGGTTTCCGTGCCTTTCAAGGAGTAATCGTGCCGCCTGGTCTCAAGACGGAAGCAGGTCCTGCGAAGATACGCACGATGGTGGTGGATGACGAACCGCTTGCGCGCAGCAACCTTACGGTGTTGCTGCGGCGCGATCCTGAGATCGTCCTTGTTGGGGAGTGCGGCTCTGCTGTGGATGCATCGGAGGAGATTCGCAGCGCGAAGCCGGACCTATTGTTCCTCGATATTCAGATGCCGGAATGCGATGGGTTCGACGTACTGGCATTGCTGGGCAAGCAGGTACCTCCGGCGGTTGTATTTGTGACGGCGTATGACCAGTACGCGTTGCGGGCATTCGAGACCGGGGCGCTCGACTACCTCTTGAAGCCGTTCCACACTGCGCGGTTCGAGCAGGCGCTCGATCGCGCCAAGCAGAAGATCGCGGCAGCCAAAGACCAACCGAGCCGACTGGAACGGCTGGTGATCAAGAGCGCCGGTGAGGTCGTCTTTGTGAGCCTCACGGAGATCGACTGGATCGAGGCCGCGGACTACTATGCCGCGCTCCATGTGGGAACGAAGACTCATCTGTTGCGCCGCAGCATCTCTGAGCTCGAGCAGGATCTGGATGCTGACGTATTCTGCCGCGTCCATCGTTCGAGCATTGTGAACCTCGAACGTGTCCAGGGCTTGAGGCTGGGCGAGGATGGCGAGTATCGAGTGGTGATCCGAAATGGAACCGAAGTTCGCCTGAGCCGGCGCTACCGAAAGCAGGTTCAAGCTCGCCTCGGCGTTCGTATCTCAGACTGACTCCGACCGACAACCTGACTGCACAAGCGACGCTTCATCAGAATCGCCTGGTTCTGGTATGGTCGCCTGTGGAACGTG
>DASZGZ010000404.1:0-4754 GCA_035938355.1 Acidobacteriaceae bacterium | reverse complement strand
CCGGTCACAGCCACGCAGCACATCCGGCGCCGCATTGGGCATTGCGATACGCAGAACGCCCACAGGAATGCCCTGCTGCATGGCCTCCCGGTCGTCCATGGCGCCGACGAAGCAGGCTCGCACATCGGCGTGCTGCAGCAGAGTGCGAATCGAATCGGCGCGTAGCGAAGGGTAAAGTGGCACCGTGACCAGGCCGGCCATCCATGCGCCAAGCTCGGCAATCATCCACCAGGCACTGTTGCGAGCGAGCGTGGCAATGCGGGCTCCGGGCTCCCATCCGCGGGCACGCAGGAACGTGGCGATGCGGCGCGCCTCGTCCATGGTCTGCCGCCAGGTCCATGAGCGGACAGTGCCGTCGCTCATCGGCTGGACGAGGTATATTTCGCGCCCGCGAACTCTCTCCCAGTGATAGGCCCGCCCCAGCGGAAGAAACTCATCGCTCCACTGCGCCATCCAGATTGCCCCCAGTCAGATTGACTACAGCTTGCTGGAAGCAGCGTACTAGAGCGTCTTCCTCGTTTCTATGCCCACCGAGTGGAATGCTGCGCGGGCTCTTCACGGAAAGACCCCGCAGATACCAGTAGGCGGCCCTGCATCGGCGGAAAAAGACGCTCTACGCGCCTTTGGCCTTCTTCACGGCCTCAGTGAGCGCGGGCACCACATCGAAGAGATCGCCGACGATTCCGTAGTCGGCCACTTCGAAGATGGGCGCGTTCTCATCCTTGTTGATCGCGACCACCGTCTTTGATCCCTTCATGCCGACCAGGTGCTGGATGGCGCCCGAGATACCGATGGCAAGGTAGAGCTTCGGGGAAACCGTCTGGCCGGAGCTGCCAACCTGGCGTTCCATTGGCAACCAGCCGTTGTCGCAGATTGGCCGCGATGCGGCGATCTCACCGCCGAGCGCCTGCGCCAGCTCTTCGATCATCGGAAGATTGTCCTGCTCCTTGATGCCGCGTCCCACCGAGACGATGATGGGGGCGGAGCCAAGATCGACGGTCTGCGCTGCCTCACGGAAGGGCGCCTCCGGCTTGTTGCGGATAACGCCTGCTTCCAGCTGTGGCGCGAAGGTTTCGACACTCGCGCTTCCCGCATCGAGCGACTCGGCGCGGAATGCGCCTGCCTGCACCGAGAGGAAGCATGGTCCTGCGCCTGCGTGACGATAATCGGCGTTGAGCTTGCCCTGGAAGAGCTGCCGGACAAAGACGAAGCTGTCATCATCCCTGCGCAGGCCAACAAGATCCGCCAGAAGCACTTGACCGAAACGGGTGGCCAGCCGAGGTGCAAAGTCGCGGACCTGGTAGGTGTGCGGGAAGACGACGAAGGAGGGGTCGAGCTTCTTGATGAGCTGCTCCAGCGCCAATACGTAACCGTCTGCGGTGTAATTCTTCAGCAGCGCGTGCTCGATGCGATAACCCTTGTCAAGCTTCTTGCTCGCCAGCTCCCCACTCAGCGTTTCCAGATCGCTGCCTACAATGACCGCCGAAAGCGGCTGGCCGGATGCCGCGGCAATCTGCTGCCCAGCCGCCAGCGCCTCCCACGACATGCGGTTGAAGACACCGTCGCGATGTTCCATTACTACGAGGACTCCGCTCATATCACCCGCACCTCAAACTTCAGTTTTTCGACCAGCTTTGCGGCTGCCTCATTGGGCGAACCATCGATGAGCTGCGTCTCTTTCTTCTTTTCCGGCAGGTACACACGCTCGAGGGTCACCGTAGCTGCGGCAGCCTGCGGCAGCTCGCCCGCAGAGACGCGCCGCACCTCCTTGGTCTTCGCCTTCTTGATGCCCATCAGGGTTGCGTAGCGCAACTTGCTGATGCCCGACTGAATCGTCAGCAACGCGGGCAGTGGCATCTCGAGATGCTGGAACCAGCCATCTTCAAGCTCGCGCTTCACCTTGATCGAGCCTTGCCCTGCTTCGACCTGCATGATGATGGTGGCGTGCGGAATGCCGAGCAACTCGGCAAGCACAACGCCCGTCTGGCCAAGGCCGAGATCGTCCGATTGCAGGCCGGTGAGGATCAGATCCGCCTTCTCATCCTTGATGGCGGCGGCGAGTCGGTTGGCGATGCCCAGCGTATCGAGCGAAGCCAGGTCATCGCACTCAATGTGAATTGCGCGATCAGCACCCTTGGCCAACGCCTCGCGAATCGTCTGCGAGCCGCGCTCCGGACCGGCAAGCACAGCGATGACCTCGCCGCCATGCTTCTCTTTCAACTGCAGAGCCTCTTCCAGCGCATAAGCGTCAGGCTCGTTGATCTCATAGCTGAGGTCGTCTTCATCGATCCAGTGACCACCTGCGTCGATGTGCAGGCTTGAATCCCGGACCGGGACTTGTTTGATGGCGACAATGATCTTCATACGTTCTGTGCTCCGTTGGGCGGTGTTGCTGCTGCATTGGCAATGGACTGAGCTGCGATCGTCTGTGCGGTGATCTGCGCGATGTCCAGCAGTTGCGGTGGTTTGTCGCTGGTGGCGGCCAGCGCATCGCGAAACATGGTGTTACAAAAGGGGCACGCCGCACCCACGATGCTGGCCCCTGTAGCGGCAAGCTCTTTCGCGCGCACATGGCTTACCCGCTCGCCGGACTCTTCGCCCAGGAAAGCCAGGCCGCCGCCCGCTCCGCAGCAGAAGGAGCGCTCCCGCGCGCGCCGCGGATCGATGACCTTGCCGGAACGCGCGAGCACCTCGCGCGGTTGATCGTAGGAACCGCGATAGCGGCCCAGATAGCACGGATCGTGGTAGACGATGTCGGGACCGTCCGTTTTCGGCAGCTTGTCCTGATAACGGGCCATGAACTCGCTGTGATGCTCGATCTCGGGTGACGCGCCGTAGTCCCTCCAGTCCTTCGAGATTGTGCGGACGCAGTGCGGGCAGATCGTCACAATCTTCGTGACCTTCTGCTGCTTGAGGATCTCGAGATTCTGCTCTGCGAGCTGCTGGAAGACCAGGTCATTGCCCAGCCGGCGGACGGGATCGCCAGTGCATTTTTCTTTTTTGAGGACCCCGAAGCTGGTGCCGAGGTATTGCATGACCTTTGCGAAGGAAGCGATGATCTCGCGACCCTGCGGATCATAGGCGCCCATGCAGCCGAGCCACAAACAGTACTCCTGCGATCCATCGAAGATGGGCAGCTCCTGCTTTTTAATAAATTTATCGCGCTCCGTCGCACTCATCCCAAGCGCATTGCCGTTGCGCTCGAGGGCAAGGAAGAGCTTGGTGCCGTAGTCGTCTTCCCAGGCGCCGGTGTTTACCGCGCCTCGCCGCAATCCAATGATGATGGGCAGGTGCTCAATGCCGACCGGGCACTGGTATTCGCAGGCGCCGCACGTTGTGCACTGGAAGGCGGCCTCCTGCGAGTTGTATTTGCCAAGCAGCGGCTCCTCGGAGTGGGGACCGATATCATTCAGATAGTTGCGCACACCCAGAATGACCTCTTTTGGGTTCAGCACCTTGCCCGTGTTCGCGGCGGGACAGTGCTCGGTGCAGCGGCCGCATTCGACGCAGGAATAGGCCTGCAGTGCGACGAGCTGCGTGACATCCTTGCCGGTCACCAGTCCGAAGTCCTCGTCGCCGGCCAGCGGCGGTATATGGCTGAACTCGCCGCGCGAGAGGAATATCGTGATCGGGCTCAGAACCAGGTGCAGGTGTTTGGTGTGCGGGATGAGCGGGAGAAAGACCAGGATGCAGAGCGCATGCGCCCACCACAAGCCGCGCGCCAGGGGTGAGGCCGATGAAATCATAAAGGCGCCGAGATAGGTGATCATCAGCACGAAGATGAGAAAAGCGATCACTCCGGATTCGTAGGAAACCTTTCGGCCCAGCCAGATGGGCTGCACGAAGAAGCGGCGCACGAAGAGTCCGGCAATGGAAACAGCTACGAGCAGCGCGAAGACTGCCGCAAACCAGAAGTAGAAGCCGCCGAGCCAGCCGTCGGCGTCAAGAAAGCCGAGCCCGAAGCCGGCAGCGAAGTGGTTGAGCGAAACCAGTGCAAAGGCGAGGAAGCCCCAGAAGACGAAGGCATGCGCGAGGCCGGGGAGCGGCCGTTCGCGAATGACCTTGGCCTGGCACAGCACCTCCCAAAAGAAGTCCCATATCCGCTTGCCGATAGGGGCGAGGCGGAAGTCGGAGTCCTTCCGTGCCGAAAGGATGTTACGCAGCACCCGGTAGAAGCGGCCGAAAAATCCCAGCAGGGAAAGCACGATGAGCAAGGTCAGCAGCACCTTTTCCGTGGTCGAAAACGATGGCGGCTCCGCGTAGTGGAGAGAGAAAGCGAGTGCGTGGGTGGGTATCGCGATGTTCATGCTGCCGTAACCAGGACCGCGCTCTTACCTTGGTAAGCCGTCACCGAAAATTTGCTTGCGCAATCGCGGTCGGAGCGCGTAGAAGGGTTGCTACGTATTCTACCGGCGAGTAAGATATCAACCGGTGGCGGCAGTGTCAATCGCCGATGGAGTGGAACGATGCCCAGGCAGTCCGTAGCCCTGCAACCGCATCGCCGGCTGTTCACCGATCGCAAACGAAATCCGGACGGCAAGCGGGGGGCCGTGCTGCATACGGCGGTTCGCATGTTCCTGGAACGCTCCTACGGGCGCACATCGATGGACGATGTCGCCATGCAGTTGAACATCACAAAGCCGGCGCTCTACCACTACTTCCGAAACAAAGAGGAGATCCTGGTGGAGATCTACCGGCTGGGGACGGACCTGATCGATGAGATGCTGGACTCGATCGAGGCCGATGAAAAGCCC